>CBDUKK010000034.1:0-9972 GCA_965367795.1 uncultured Gammaproteobacteria bacterium | reverse complement strand
AACATGCAGGAGATCCTGCGCGGACGCACCGCGCTGATCATTGCGCACCGCCTGAGTGCTGTGCGACAGGCTGATCGTGTACTGGTGTTCGATTCAGGCAAGATTATCGACGAGGGGCATCACCAGGAACTGATCAGCAGAGACGGCCTGTATCGTGACCTATACGGCAATAGAAGTTAGCTGAGAAAATGCTTCAGGTGTTAAACTATAGCAAACAAGTTATGAGGACGAAGTGGTGAAATCTAGAGCAACCAATAAACTGTTGATAGGAATACTATTACTGGGGTTGAGTAATGTTGCGGTGGCGGTCAGTGCCGGTACCGGCGGTGTCAGCACAGCCTTTTCTAAAAATTCGACCAGTGTCGGGGTTGTTCTAGGCTCGGGTAGTGCATTCAGTGATAACTATGTCATCCTCGGTCTCAGTGTAGGTTATTACGTGGTCAGGGGTCTCGAGCTCGGTGTTGATCTGCAGCACTGGGTCTCTGGAGACCCTTCTATCACCAAGGTCAGCCCGCAGATCCGATATGTCTTTACCCAACCAAAAGTAGTCAAACCTTATATCGGTGCTTTTTACCGTCGTACCTACTATGGCAGTTACAATGGTATCGATCTGGATGATCAGGACTCATACGGCTACCGCGCTGGCGCATACTTCTCAACAGACAATCGTGTCTATATCGGCGGCGGCGTTGTTTATGAGCAATACAAGGATTGTATTTCTTCTACGGATTGCTCATCCACCTATCCTGAGATTCTCTTTTCTGTTAGTTTCTGACCAGGCGATTTTTTATTAGCGATGGAATCATGGTGTTTTTTTACTGCCAATCAAGAATATTAGATATTGATAATATTATAAAATTATAGTATATTGGAACAATTCTAATCTATAAATTTATAATGACTTTATTACTGGAGTTTACGATGTTTAATATAAAATTCATGAGTTCTATAGTGGTGTTGATGATGGCCAGTATGACGGTCTCAGCTGACTGGGAGGCACTTCCAGATGTCGCACCAGCACCGGCTGATAACCCGACAACCGACGCCAAAGTAGAGTTAGGTAAAATGCTGTATATGGATCCGCGTTTTTCATCTACTGGTACGGTTTCCTGCAATTCATGCCATAACGTGATGGAAGGTGGTGACGACAGTCGCACCTTCTCTATGGGCGTACACGGTAAAACCGGTGGTCGTAATGCGCCGACAGTATGGAATTCTGCCTTTCATTCAGTCCAGTTCTGGGATGGCCGAGCCGACCTGTTAGAAGACCAGGCCAAAGGCCCGGTGACCAACCCGGTAGAGATGGGTATGTCAGAGATCGAGAATGCGATGGATAAGGTCCGCGCGATACCTGGTTACAAGCCTTATTTCGAAGAAGCTTTTGGTAAAGACTCTATGACTGTGGATAACGCCGCCAAAGCGGTGGCTGCCTTCGAGCGCACATTGATTACACCGAACAGCCCATATGATAAGTATGTTAAAGGCGATAAAAAAGCCATGACGGCACAGCAGGTTCGCGGTATGGAAACATTTGCAGCAACCGGTTGTACCTCCTGTCATTCTGGGGCTGCGTTCAATGGTCCCAAGATGCCGTTCGGTCAGGGTTTTTATGCCAAATTCCCGACTTTTGCCGATAACGAGTACAACAAGAAATATGACCTGAGTGCTGATAAAGGCCGTGAGGAAGCGACCGGTAAAGCTGCCGATGCACATATGTTCCGGGTTGCTACGTTACGAAATATTACCGATACAGCACCATATTTCCATAATGGCTCAGTCAATGATCTATCAGAAGCAGTCGCTCTGATGGCAAAAACACAGCTGAATAAAGATCTGTCTGACGATGAAGTAAAAGACATCGTCGCTTTCCTTGCTGCTCTGACGGGTGAATATCCCGAAATCACCATGCCGCGTCTGCCGGCAACTTCTGGTTTTAGCCTGGTGGCTGACAAGTAAAGCTAAGACGAAAATCATTCAGATAGGTTAAAATACGCTTTTTTAAATACAGAACAGGTTTCAGATCTCATGGCAACAGTTGATATAACAAAGGACAATCTACAGGACACGATCGCAAATAATGAGATCGTCATTATTGATTTCTGGGCGCCCTGGTGTGGTCCCTGTAAATCATTTGCTCCTATCTATGACGCGGTCTCAGAAAAGCATGACGACGTCGTGTTCGCCAAGGTGAACACTGAAGACGAGCAGGAACTGGCAGCCAGTTTCCAGATTCGTTCGATTCCGACGTTGATGATTTTCCGTGACCAGATCGCGATGTTCTCGCAGGCTGGAATGCTGCCTGAAAGTGCACTGGAAGAAGTGCTGGGTAAAACCCGAGAACTGGATATGGAACAGGTTCGAAAGGAAGTGGAAGAGCAGCAGGCGCAAGCACAGCAGTAAGTGTTTCGCTCTTTCGCTGGCCAGACGAAAAAAGCCTCGATTTATATCGAGGCTTTTTTGATGTTGTATCGGCTTAATTGAAGGCTATTTTTTTCCTTTTTTTAACTTTGCAGTCTCTGCATGTAATGCTCTTTTAAGCGCTGCGTCTTTTTCTCTATCCGCTTTTAACAGTGCTTTTTCTGCATTTGATGCTTCTTTTAACTGCGCTTTTGTCTGTTTTAGTTCTTCTTGCAGTTGTTTTAGCTTCTCGTCCAGTTCATGGGCCAGTGCTTCTTCCTCAGCTGCTGCCTTTGCAGCAGCTGCCGCGGCTACTGTTTTCTTCTTGCTGGCCGCCTTGATGGCTTTTTTACTGATCACGTCCGGTAGCTCTTTTTTGATCTCCAGTTTTTTCACAGTGGTGTTGCCAGACAGTGTTTTTATTTTTTTTCGTGGGCGTAATTTTGGTTTTGGTGTCTCGATCCGAGTGTGTGTTACTGCGGGTTTTGCAGGCTTTGGTGAGCTGGGCAGGGGTGCCAGCATAGGTTTGACCGGGGTGCGCTTCGGCCGCAGGCCGCGTAGTGCAGATTTGACGCGTTTGGTTACTTCGCCGACATCGCCATGGGCTTCAACCATGTGAAGCACGCTTTTATGTTTGTAATAATCACTGAGTGGCTGTGTCAGTGTTTCAAAGATCTGTAAACGTCTTTCAATGATCTCTTCACTGTCATCATTTCGGTGATGCAGCATGCCGCCGCATTCATCGCATTTGTCGTCTATCACCGGTGGTTGTGTGAACAGGTTGAAAAGAGCGCCGCAGGATATGCAGGTAAGCCGGCCGATCATCCGCTGTATGAGCATCTCAGCATCGACGTCGAACTGTAATACGGCGTCGATCGGTTTACCCAGTTTATCGAGGATGTAATCGAGGGCTTCTGCTTGAGCGATATTGCGCGGAAATCCATCGAGAATAAAACCCTGGTCAGCATCGGGACGAGCGATGCGCTCACGTATCATGCCGATCACGATATCGTTGGGTACCAGCTGACCCGCGTCCATGATCGCTTTTGCCTGTCGCCCTAATGGTGTCTGGGCAGCCACTGCAGCTCGCAACAGGTCGCCCGTTGCAATCTGTGGAATATGGTACTTTTCGGTCAGGTATTTAGCCTGTGTACCTTTACCTGAACCAGGAGCCCCAATCAGGATTAATTTCATATTTATACTCCGTCACATGTTATTTGTTATTATTCAGTGACATACATCGTTTTATGTTTGTTTCTAGGCAGAAAGGTCTACGCTGAATACATTCCCTTTATTTTGTCTTAGGGGATTCTATCGATTGTTGAGAAATTGTCGAGCCTGAATCGACTGAAACACTATATAATTGAACATCTTTTTCTGCTATTTTGTCTTTTTAGCGTGTTTTTGCATAAAAAGTCCATAAAAATAATAATAAATCTTTTTTAATCATATTTAATTCTATGCCGTATCGGTCTCATTATTCTGATCATTCGTTTCAGGCAAGTGTCTTTAAGTTTCGAGCCATAGTGGCGGCGCTTATCTGCCTGTTGATGCTGGCCGGTCTGCTTTTTCGCCTGGCCTGGTTGCAGATCGTCGATTACAAACATTTTGCTGACCTTTCGGAAAATAATCGCATCCGCCTGATGGAGCTGCCGCCGACACGCGGCCTGATCTATGACCGTAACGGCGTCATACTGGCCGAGAATAAACCGACTTATCACCTCGAGATTACCCCCGAGCAGGTTGAAGACATGGCCGCCACGTTAGAGGGATTGAGCAAGATTGTTGCTATCAGTGATACTGAGATGGAGCGTTTTAAAGAGCAGCTTCGCGTGCGCCGCTCTTTCCAGCAGATATCATTGCGTACTCGATTGGATGAGGAAGAGGTGGCACGGCTGGCGGCCAATCGTCACCGCTTTCCCGGTATGGATATCAATGCAAGGCTGAGCCGCTATTATCCACAGGGTCAGTTAACTTCACATGCCCTGGGGTATGTCGGTCGTATCAATCAGAAGGATCTCACTGTTATCGATGAAGGTAATTATCGAGGCACCACGCATATCGGCAAAACCGGGCTGGAGAAATATTATGAAGCAGAACTGCATGGTATCGTTGGGCGACAGAAAGTCGAGGTGAATGCACAGGGCAGGGTATTGCGTGTCATTGAAAAGGTCGCGCCTGAAGCGGGCAATGACCTGACGCTTAACCTCGATATCGAGTTACAGCAGATAGCCGAGAAAGGGTTGGGTGAGTTTGCCGGTTCGGTTATTGCTATCGAACCGCATACCGGTGCTGTCGTCGTGTTCGTCAGTAAGCCTGGCTTTGATCCCAACATGTTTGTCCATGGTATCAGCCATAAAGATTATAATGCGCTGCAACATGCCGTGTATAAGCCGTTGTTTAACCGTGCATTGTTTGGACAATATCCGCCAGGATCGACATTCAAGCCATTCGTCGGGCTTGCCGGTATCGAGCAACGCCGGTTTGGAGTGAAAGAGTCGATTTATTGTAGAGGGCATTATTTGCTGCCGGGCGATGCTACCGAAAGAAAGTACAGGGACTGGAAAAAAGAGGGGCATGGCGTAGTTGATCTGGAGGAATCTATCGAGCAGTCATGTGATGTTTATTATTATGAACTTGCCTACCGCATGGGTATCGATAGCATGCATGACTTTCTGGCGCAGTTCGGGTTTGGTGAAAAAACCGGTATCGACCTGCTCGGTGAACGCAGAGGACTGTTGCCCTCTACCGACTGGAAAAAACGAGTACAGGGAAAAGTTTGGTATCCGGGTGAAACCTTGATCGCTGGAATTGGTCAGGGTTATATGCTTTCAACACCGGTTCAACTGGCAGTGGCGACGGCAGCACTGGCGAGTCGTGGTGAAAAGATCGTCCCCAGACTGTTAAAGGGTGTGCGTGTGCCTGGTGAAGATGCTCTCAGGGAGAGGGAACCATCGAGGAACATGATTAAATTACGCCGTGAAAAACATTGGGACGTGATATTTGATGCCATGAAAGAAGTGGTTCATGGCCCCTGGGGTACGGCACGCGCTACCGGCTGGGGTATGAAATTCAAGATGGCTGGAAAAACCGGTACCGCGCAGGTCTTCGGTATCGCGCAGGATGAAGAGTACGACGCAGAGACGGTGGCAAAAAAACTTCGTGATCATGGCCTGTTTATTGGTTTCGGGCCTGCGGAAGATCCAGTTTTAGCAGTTGCTGTGGTTGCAGAAAACGGCGAACATGGCAGCAAGATGGCGCCGATAGTCAGGGATGTGATACAGCGTTATATGGAAAAATATTCATCAGACTCATCGTTGACGGGACAGGCCAAGTAAGCAGGATATATGATTAGTACCAGTACACAATTTTTTGAAAATGATTACCAGGGAAGGACGTCTCGTTTCCTGCAATACCTGCATATCGATCCGGTATTGCTGGCTGGACTGCTGCTACTGATGGCTGCAGGCCTGGGGATTCTTTATAGTGCTTCAGATGGCTCCATAGAGGTGGTACAACGACAGATCATCCGTCTGTCGATCGCGTTTGCCGTCATGTTTATCGTGGCACAGATCCCCCAGCATACACTTTACTTATGGGCTCCCTGGTTCTTTGCCCTCGGAATCGTTTTATTGATCCTGGTGCTGGCGGCGGGTGATGTTGGCAAGGGGGCTCAACGCTGGTTGAACCTCTACGTTATCCGTTTCCAGCCCTCTGAGATGATGAAACTGGTAACGCCGATGATGCTGGCGTGGTATCTATGCGAGAAACCGTTTCCGCCAAAAGTCTCCTCATTGTTTATTTCACTGGTACTGGTCATCGTACCGACCATGCTGATCGCCAAGCAGCCGGATCTGGGTACGTCGCTACTGGTGGCCGCTGCGGGTATCTTTGTGGTGTTTTTTGGAGGCGTTAGCTGGCGGGTGCTCTTCGGTTCGATATTCACCATGCTGGCGGTGATTCCCGTGTTATGGCAGTTCATGCATGACTACCAGAAACAACGGGTGCTGACCTTGTTTGATCCACAGAGTGATCCGCTGGGATCTGGATATCACATCATACAGTCGATGATCGCGATCGGCTCCGGTGGGATTTACGGTAAAGGCTGGTTGAATGGTACGCAGTCGCAGCTGGACTTTATACCGGAGCGTACCACTGACTTTATCTTTGCCGTGTTTGCTGAAGAATTTGGTATTATGGGGGCAATTGTTTTGCTGTGCCTGTATGCTTTCATCATCATCCGGGGGCTCTATATTGCAGCAAACGCACAGGATAGTTTTGGCAGGCTATTGGCGGGTAGTCTCAGTATGACATTTTTCGTCTACCTGTTCGTCAATGTCGGCATGGTCTCTGGCATTCTCCCGGTAGTAGGTGTGCCATTGCCACTGGTCAGTTATGGTGGAACATCGATGGTAACGCTGATGGCAGGATTTGGCATGTTGATGTCGATAAGTACCAATCGACGATTGATCAGTAAGTAACAGGCAGTACAATAAGTAAAATCTATTAAAGCGGTAACAGGAAAAATAGTTGTATGAAAACGAGAGCAGAAAAATTAATTCAGAGAACGATTCAGAACATCCTGTTTGGACTGGCATGTGTTCTAACTTTTAACTCCTATGCAGCGCAGCAAAACTACGCACAACGAGCGGATGTCAAAGCCTTTATCGATGAAATGGTCGAGCAGCATGGGTTTGACCGTGATTACCTGGAAAACAAGTTTGCCAGTGCAAAACGCCTCGACAATGTACTCGAATCGATCGCAAAGCCCGCTGAGAAAGAGCTTAACTGGGGGCAGTACCGTCCTATCTTTGTTACGGAAAAGCGTACCAGTAAAGGTAAAGAATTTATCGAGCAACACAAGGCGACATTGCAGCGTGCAGAGCAGCAGTATGGTGTACCGGTTGAGATAATAGCCGCTATTATCGGAGTGGAGACCTATTATGGCAGGCACACCGGAAAATACACGGTGTTTGATTCGTTGACGACACTGGGTTTTGATTACCCTAAACGCAGTAAATTTTTTAAGAGTGAGTTGAAACAGTTCCTGCTGCTATCGAAAGAAGAGCATATCGATATCGAAACGATGACCGGTTCATATGCAGGGGCTATGGGTATGCCACAGTTTATATCCAGTAGCTACCGTCGCTATGCGGTGGATTTTGATGGTGATGGTAAACGCGACCTGTGGAACAGTACGGAAGATGTCATCGGCAGTGTGGCAAATTACTTCAGCGAACATGGCTGGGTGAAAGGTGGAGGAGTTGCATACCAGGTTACTGTTACCGATAAAGCGATCGTCAAACCCGATAATCCGCAAAAGCCATATACGACATTGGCGCAACTAAGAGCTCAGGGTGTAAAGATGAAAGCAGAGCTGGATGGCGATGAAAAAGCCACGCTGCTAAAATTTGAGACAAAACGTGGCGATGAATACTGGGTTGGGCTGAAGAATTTTTACGTGATTACGCGCTACAATCATAGTGAGTTATATGCAATGGCTGTGTATCAGTTAAGTGAAAAGCTCTAACATCAGCAAAGACTGGCCGAACGTTAATGTATAAAAATAATAAAATAACGGTTCTTATATTGTTTTCATTAATCTTATCTTCCTGTGGAGAGATAAGAGATAGCGCACCGACAAACTATTCGAAGCAGTGGCATGAGATCCCTGACGCGGTACCTGTATCAGTTCAGCCGAGTAAATATGGCAATCCGGACAGCTATGAGGTGTTCGGCAAGACCTATTATGTGAAAGACTCTGCCGACGGTTTCCAGCAGAAAGGTATCGCCTCGTGGTACGGTAATAAATTTCATGGTAATCGTACGTCTAGCGGTGAAGACTACGATATGTACGCCATGACCGCTGCCCATAAGACGCTTCCGATACCGGTCTTCGTCGAGGTGACCAATCATGATAATGGCCGTAAGGCAGTGGTTAAAGTCAATGATCGAGGGCCTTTCCATGAGGGCCGGATAATCGATCTGTCTTACGCGGCCGCGACCAAGCTAGGCGTCGCACAGGCAGGTACCGCCAACGTATCGATCCGCGTGGTAACGACCGAAGAAGATAAGAATCGCCAGCGCAGTGCATCTATAGTCGAGTCTCCCGGTTCATATGGTGATAAACTCTACGTTCAGGTTGCAGCATTCAGCACCGAAGAGAATGCCCTGTCGCATCTGGGCAAGCTGCAGGGAGAAGGGTTTAGAGATGTCAGGCTGCATATCGAGAGCAAAAAAGGAAAAGCTTTGTACCGGGTCAGGATCGGACCGCTGCCATCTGAGAACGTGGCTAAACAGGTGCTCGCCCAGCTCAAACAGAACAATCATCAGAATATAAAAATTGTCAGAAACAATTAATATCAGTCACTAAAAACAGTGTCTGAATCGTGATGTGCACAGGTGCATCACATCAAATGATACAAAATAGACATTGAAACAGAGACGACTCAGTGTGTGTTGTCATAAATAACAAAAGCTGTTGAAAGAGAGTTAAAAGAAATATTCCATGAAGTATTCAGATAAGTTGTATCCGAGAAAAAATATTCTTAATTTATTAATTTTCACACTGGCATTCCTGAGTTTTAATCTGGTTTATGCTGCAAAGCCGGTACCGGCACCGCCAGATGTGGCAGCAAAAAATTATTTCGTTATCGATTTTGCCAGTGGCAAGGTGCTTGCAGAAAAAAACCCTGATGAGCAGATAGAGCCGGCAAGTATTACCAAGCTCATGACCTCGTATGTGGTGTATAAGGAGCTCGACGCAGGCCGTCTCTCGATGGATGATATGGTGGATATCAGTGAGAAGGCCTGGCGTATGGGTGGTTCAAGGATGTATCTGGAAGTGAATACCAGCGTCTCCGTGCACGACCTGCTGAAAGGTCTGATCGTGCAGTCAGGCAATGATGCCAGTGTTGCGCTGGCAGAGCATGTCGCGGGTACGGAAGATGCTTTCGTACAATTGATGAACCAGTACGCAATGGAGCTGGGTATGGAGAATACAAATTTCGTCAACTCTACAGGGTGGCCAGACAAGCAGCATCTGACAACTGCCCGAGATATCGCAAAGTTATCAGTTGCTATTATCAAAGAATTTCCTGAGCGATATTCCTGGCATGCTGAAAAAGAATATACCTATAACAGTATTAAGCAATATAACCGTAATAAACTGTTATGGCGTGATGATACTGTCGATGGCATGAAAACAGGCCATACTGATTCGGCCGGTTATTGCCTGGTCTCATCTGCAGTCCGGTCTGATATGCGTGTCATCTCAGTTGTGCTCGGTACTGAAAGTAAGAAAGCGCGGGCCAATGTCAGCCAGGCATTATTGAATTACGGTTTCCGTTTTTATGAATCACATACCTTGTATGATGCTGGCGAAGTCCTGAGTCGTCCTCGTATCTGGAGCGGTGAGTTTGAAACACTTACTGTCGGTCTGGCTGAGGATCTTGCCATCGCCATTCCCCGTGGTGCTTATGATGAGCTGGATGCGACCATGGATATCGATAAGAATATAAAAGCGCCTGTTGCTAAAGGGCAACAGATCGGTGTCGTGAAGGTTACACTGGATGG
>CBDUKK010000033.1:0-9976 GCA_965367795.1 uncultured Gammaproteobacteria bacterium | reverse complement strand
GAGAAGTATGGTCTTATCGTATTGCCTGTCGGTGGCGCCCTATACCTGCTTATCTCGGTGATGGTCGATAAGCTTTTCTCGAGACAGAGTGAACAGCTGGAGCAGGCACTGGAGCGAAAATTACCCTTTGTTGCTGATAAGCCTGCAACTATGCGGAAAAGTGAATAGGGGAGGAGCAGTGAAGCAAGTGACAACTGCAGATTGCTTAAGTTGTAGCTAAAGGGTGAAAGTAATCTTCGATCCTGTCGAAGGCCAGGTTGATGGTGTCTTCATCGACGCAGTAGGCCATCCTTACGTGATGTTCTCCTGAAGGCCCGAATGCGCTGCCGGGTGTTACCGTGACCCTGGCTTCGTTGAGCAGGCCGATCGCAAATTCTCTCGAGCTTGTATGTTCGATGTTTATTTTCGGAAAGATATAATAGGCGCCTTCCGGTTTCTGATAAGAGAAGACGTGTGGCACATTGAGCAGCCGCTGACAGATGAGCTCTCTGCGCTTTTCCAGGATGTTTGCAAACCGCTGTTTGTGGTCGGATGGCTGGCCCAGGGCGATGATGCCAGCCAGCTGCGAGATGCGCGGTGCGCAGATCATGGTTGCATCATGTACTTTCATCGCCTGGTATTTCAGTTCTGCCGGCATCACCATATAGGACAGCCGCCAGCCGCTCATGGCATAGGCTTTTGAAAATGAATACAGGTAAACCATGTGTCCTCTAAGTTCTTCTACACTGGCCAGGTTGAAATACCGCTCCTTGTTGTCATAGATGTAGTCGCTGTATGGGTCATCGATGATGATCAGTATGTCGTGCTGCCTGGCGATCTCGCCGACACGTCGCAGTTCTGCTTCAGAAAATATTTTACCGGTGGGGTTGGACGGGCTGACGATGACGATCGCCTGTGTCCTGTCAGTGATCAGAGCCGGTAGCCGATCGATATCCAGAGACCAGTTATTGCTTTCATCCAGTGGCCAGAACACCGGTATGCCATTGAACAGCTTGATCTGCTGGATATGTGAGGCAAAACACGGGTCGGTCAGGATGATCTCGTCTCCCGGGTCGAGCATGGTGTGAAACAGGGTGTTCAGTGCCTGCATATTGCCTGCACTGATCATCACGTTGTCATCGGCATCAACATCGATGCCGGTCTTTATTCTGTGTTCGTTCACCGCCAGGCTGCGCAGTTCCGGCAGGCCGTCAGGCAGGGTATATTTGCCCGCGTCGATATCGGTATCGAGTAGTTCCTTGACGCCCTGGCGGATATATTCCGGTGTACGAAACGACGGTAGTCCCCAGGCGAGTGATACCGCACCTTCGATTTCAGCGCTGAGCATCGACATCTCCTTGATCGCAGAAACATCGGATTCGAGAACGTAACTGGAGACGATATCGGTGATGAATGTCATGGTTTAGCTCAGCCTGAATTCAGCCAGCAGCGGCGTGTGGTCCGACAGCTGGCTCCATGGTTTGCCGTGCAGCCGGTGGCAGTCGACGATGTCCAGGCCCCGGATATAGATACGGTCCATCGATAATAATGGAAGCTTGGCCGGAAACGTGCGCGCGTAACAACCGTGTACATCTCTATATGCTTCCGTGACTCCCAGGTCATCATGCAGGTGGCGCTCAGCATTGCCGCGCCAGTCATTGAAATCCCCGGCGATTATCAGCGGTTCATCTGCGGGCACGTGGGAGCCGATGCGGTCGGCCAATGTCTCCAGCTGGTGCTCTCGCTCACGTTCGAACAGGCCGAGATGGACGCAGATTATATGTATCTTCTGTTCGTTTGCAGGTATCTCGATGGTGCCGTGCAGCAGGCTGCGGCTGGCGGTGCGCATAGTGGAAACATCGATGTTCTCCCATTCGATGAACGGATATTTACTCAAAATCGCATTGCCGTGATGGCCTGACTTATAGATGGCGTTTTTGCCGTAGGCATGATGATGCCAGACCTGGTCGGCGAGAAACTCAAATTGCCGGTTATTCGGCCAGTCATCAAAACGGTTGTGCGAGATGGTGCGCTCGCCGAGTATCTCCTGAAGAAAGACAACATCGGCATCAACGTGGCGTAATGAATCTTTTATATCATGCAGGATGAAGCGGCGGTTGCCGATGCTGAATCCCTTATGGATGTTGTAAGTCAGCACCTTGATTGATAAGTTTGACATGTCTTTCATGAATGTATGTATGCTTGCGCCTGTGCCGCACTATGATTATTGAATTTCTACAACTCCTGTTATTGATTATAATCGCAAATGGTTCGCCGATATTGATCCATAAGCTATTAAATGGCGCTTTTGATCATGCTGTTGATTTCGGTCAAAAACTGCCGGATAACAGGCGGATATTTGGCTCATCAAAAACCTGGCGAGGAATTATTGCCGCACTGGCTGCTACCACGGCTGCGGCATGGTTGTTAGGTTATCATCCGGAAACCGGTATGCTTATTGCCGTTTATGCGATGTTCGGCGACCTGGTTTCCAGCTTTATCAAGCGCAGGCTGTCGATGCCGCCAAGCAGTATGGCGCCTTTTCTTGACCAGGTGCCAGAATCATTATTTCCGGCATTGATGCTGATGGATAGTTTTGGTCTGGATTTATTCGCAGTGATACTGCTGGTATTGACCTTTGTCATCTTGGAGCTGGGGCTTTCGCATATACTCTATAGATGGGGTATTCGTAAGCGGCCGTATTGATAACGTGAAGGTTTTGCTCGATGAGTCATAACAAAGAGGATATCTACAATCTTCCTAACCTGGTCAGCGTGATCAGGATATTGATGTCACCTGTGCTGATTTATTTTGCGCTGACGCAGCAGCCAGGCTGGTATATCGGTGCGCTCATATTCACCGTGTTCACCGATGTGCTCGATGGTTTTCTGGCCAGGATCCTGCGGCAGATAACGGTGATAGGCTCCCACCTCGACAGCTGGGGTGATTTCGTGATCTACAACACCATGGCGCTGTGTGCCTGGATCCTGTGGCCGGACATCATCCAGCGGGAAAAACTGTATTTTATTATCATCGTGCTTAGTTTCATCATGCCGGCGATCATCGGATATATGAAGTTTCATCGTTTTACCAGTTATCATACCTGGGCCGTCAAGCTGGCGGTGGCTGTCACCATCATCAGTTATATACTGCTGTTTACCGGGGTGGTCGACTGGCCTTTCAGGCTCGCTGCCGTTTTCTGCCTGTATGCGGCACTTGAAGAAATCGCTATAACCTTGCTGACACGTCATGAGCATGTCGATGTCAGATCGGTGTGGGCAGCGCTGAAATATCGCAGGGAAAACCGTTGACTGCAGAATGCTCGTCCTGAGTAGTGACTGCTTATCGTAAATGTTCCTTCTTCGGTGTTTATCTCCTGTGCTGCGGCAGAAAATTTTTTGTGTGGGCGGATGCTCGTGCATAATGATGTAGCGTGATATGGACACATGATCAATACCGATAGAAGCATGCCGGGTACAACTCTAGAAATGATGTCGCTAATAAATCATTTCAAGTTTTTTACTTTTTTTATAATAGTCTGGGATAGTATTAAAGAATAAATTAATCAGTGGATGATGTTAGTTTCTACTGTGGATACAGGGTACCTATGAACGAATCATTATCGACCATCGAACTGTTAACGGCGGGATTTCAAAATCTGGCAAGCCAGGCGTTGTTATATCTGCCGAAGATTATTGCTGCTGTTGTTGTGCTGCTTCTGGGCTGGCTGCTGGCACGCTTGCTCAGCCTGCTGGTGGTGCGGGGAATCGGCCGCATCGAGCGGTTCTGGCGGAAGCTGATAACAAAATCCGGACAGCTTGAAGTGGTACCGCGTCAGCCACCGACACGGATGATGGGAGAGCTGGTGTTCTGGCTGCTGATGCTTATCTTCGTCACGCTGGCGGGCGAGATCCTGGGGGTGCAGATATTTTCTACCTGGATGCATGATGTATTTGCCTACCTGCCGCTAGCCGCCGCCGGGTTGCTGATCGTACTGGTGGGTTTTGCTGTCAGCTCACTGGCGCGTGACCTGGTGTTATCGGCAGCAAATTCTGCTGAGCTGGAAAACGGTGAGCTGCTGGCACGTACCACGCAGATCATAATCCTGTTTATCGCGGTCATCCTGGGTATCGATCAGATCGGTATCGATGTCCTGTTTCTCTCGGTACTGGCAGGTATCATACTGTCGACCATGCTGGGCGGCATTGCACTGGCCTTCGGTCTGGGAGCGCGTACACATGTCAGTAATATCATCGCTGTCAATCAGCTGCGCCAGCTATATCAGGCGGGGGACAGGATACGTATCGGAGATGTCGAAGGCAGGTTGCTGGATATCACTATCTCGCGGGTCGTCATCGAAACCGAGGCGGGCAGTGTCAGTGTGCCGGCAAAACTGTTTGATGAACAGGTAGTCACTATCATCGAGAAAGGTAACTGAGATGCGAGCTGATAATCCACTCACCCGGGAATACCTGCTCAGTTACCCTGGCGATGCGGCACGTATCCTGGAACAGGTTTCAGCAGAGCACGTAGCCGCATTATTCAATGAGCTGCCGCTGAAAACCAGCGCTGCAGTGATGGCCTCTATGCTGCCCGCTACCGCTATGCTTTGTCTGCAGGCGATGGATGCAGTAACGGCGGCAAAATTAATTACCGAGCTGCCGGTTCCCTATGCAGTTCGTGTTTACCGGCTGTTGCCGGTAATGCTTCGTGACGAAATTTTCAGTCATCTTTCAGAGCGAAATCACAAGCGTATTCGCCGATACCTGAAGTTTCCGGCAGCATCGGCCGGTGCCCTGCTCGATCCCAACGTCGATATGCTGCCGATGGAGCTGTCTGTGTCGGGTGCAATACGTGCTATCGAAAGATACAAGTCTTCTGTCGGCTGCGATATATACGTCATCGATGGAGCGCAGCGCCTGGTCGGCATGGTTGATGTCGGCAAGTTGCTGAAAGCGAATCATAGCCTCAAGTTGAAAGACATCATGGTGCGTAAGACCAGGAGTATTTCTGCCTATGCAAAACTTGATACCCTGTTAAAACACACGGGCTGGTCCCTGCACCGCAGCCTGCCGGTGGTCGATCGCGACAATACACTGGTCGGCACGCTGGCATACCTGCGCGTAAAAGATTCACTGGGTATCATCGAAGAGACAGCGCCGCCGGATGCCATGGCCAGCCTGTTATCGTTTGCCGGGCTGTACTGGCTCACCGTGGCGCAGCTGATCGACAGCGTCTTTACCATCGCTGGTGTAAAAAAAGGAGAACGTTCATGACTGCTGATGCAAAACATGCCGTATTGGCGCTCAACCGGTCCTTTCTTCAGAAACACCCGCAATCGGCGCAGCGGGCAGTTAACAATTTATCGCTTGAAGAACTGGTCGAACTGCTGCAGGCACAGTCTGAAGCAGATAGCGTTAGATTGTGGGACGGCCTGATGCTGGATTCTGCTACAGCGATACTGCCGCATCTATCGCCGTCGCAACTCAAGCAGATTTTACAGCGCGGTAATCCGGTGGATGTTTCGCGCGCACTCAACCGTTTAAATGCAGAGGATCGGCAGAGCCTGTTGCAGCAGGTGGACAGCACGCGCCAGCGAGAGCTGGCTATGCTTTTAGAGTACCCCGAAGAAAGTGCCGGTTCACTGATGGATCCGCGTTTTGTGGTTTTGAACGACGCACTCACCGTGCGTGAAGCGCTGCACAGGATTCGTAAATTCAAGCCAAGATTTACCCGCCAGCTCTACCTTATCGATGCAAAGGGGCAGCTGCAGAGCATGGTGGAGATCCACCAGCTGGCACTTGCCGACGCCCTGGATACGCTGTCGATGCTGGCAAAACCGGTGCCTGGTTTCGTCGAAGCGATTGCACCCCGGGAAGAAGTCGTGCACCAGCTGGAAACTCTCCGGGTCACGGATCTGCCGGTGGTCGATATCAGCGGTCGACTTATCGGCGTGATCCGTTATGAAGCACTGATGGAAGCGGTGCGCGAAGAAAGCAGCCTGGGCATCCTGACCATGGTGGGTGCCAGCCGGGACGAGCGAGCGCTGTCAAAGGTTAGTTTTGTGGTGAAGAAGCGGTTGCCCTGGTTGTCTATTAACCTGCTGACGGCATTTCTTGCCGCCTCTGTAGTCGGTTTATTTGAAAGCACGATTGCCCAGTTTACCGCCCTTGCTGTTCTCCTGCCGGTCGTCGCCGGCCAGTCTGGAAATACCGGCGCCCAGGCACTGGCGGTGACCATGCGCGGCCTGGCTCTACGCGAGATTGGCACCAGCCAGTGGTTGCGTGTCGCCAGGAAGGAGATCGGTGCCGGTTTTGTCAACGGCGTGGCGATTGCCCTGTTAACCGCAGCGGGGGTACTGTTGTGGAGTTCATCAGCTGGCCTTGCCCTGGTTATCGGCTCGTCGATGATTATCGCCATGGTGGCGGCAGGTGTTTCCGGGGTGATCATCCCGGTGATACTGTCATCACTGGGCCAGGACCCGGCACAGTCGTCATCGATAATTTTGACCACGGTGACCGATGTGGTCGGCTTTTTTGCCTTCCTCGGCATAGCAACACTGCTGGCCGGAATGCTATAGAGAGTCGGCGATGCAACAGTATCTAATCATTGCGGGTATGCTGGCCGGGGGACTCGGGCTGTTCATGCTGGCAGTCAGCATGATCACTGAAGGACTCAAGTCAGCAGCCGGCCATGCGCTGCGCGACATGCTGGGCAAGTGGACACGTTCGCCGGCGCATGGCGTGGTCACCGGTGTCACTATTACTGCCATCGTGCAGTCGTCCAGCGCAGTCACTGTCGCCACCATCGGTTTCGTTAATGCTGGTCTTATCAGCCTGTACCAGGCGCTTGGCGTTATCTATGGCTCGAATATCGGTACCACCATGACCGGCTGGCTGGTTGCCATCATCGGTTTCAAGATCAATGTCGATGCCTTTGCCCTGCCGATGATCGGTATCGGTATGTTGTTGCGCCTCGCTGGTGCTGACAGTAAACGTGCGCCGATAGGCATGGCGCTGGTGGGTTTTGGCCTGTTCTTTATCGGCATCGATGTACTGAAAGATTCTTTTGAAGGCGTAGTCGCGGCTGTTGATCTGCAGAAATTGACCCTTGATGAAGGCGTGGTCTCGGTACTGATTTTTGTTGGTATCGGTTTTCTCATGACAGTGCTCACGCAGTCATCCAGCGCTGCCATCGCTATCACCCTGACAGCGGCGACCGGCGGCATTGTTGGGCTGTATGCAGCAGCAGCGATGGTGATCGGTGCTAATGTGGGTACTACCTCAACCGCAGCACTTGCCGTTATCGGCGCTACCTCAAATGCCAAGCGGGTGGCAGCAGCCCATATTGTATTTAACCTTGTCACCGCCGTGGTGGCATTGCTGGCGCTGCCAGGCCTGTTCTGGGTTATACATAACACGGGAGAACTGCTCGGGCTGCAAGATATCCCGGCGGTGACCCTGGCACTTTTTCACACAACCTTTAATGTGCTCGGCGTTTTGTTGATGTTGCCGCTGAGCAAAACCCTGACCCGTTTTCTGGAAAAACGTTTTGTCAGCCAGGAGGAGCTCGAGGGCAGGCCAAGGTATCTTGACAAGACGGTGGCTGCTACTCCGGTGCTGGCTATCAATGCGCTGGCACTTGAATTATCACGCATGTCAACTATCGCCCGGCGTATGGGACTTGAAGCATTGAGTAGTGAGTTTGTTCATAGCAAACGTATTCGCTGTGATCTGCAGGCGGTAGAAAAGCTTTCAAATGCAGTGGCAGATTTTATCGGCCGCGTGGAAAGGGGGGCCCTCAGTGAGGAGATCACCCAGCAGCTTGCCAAGGTATTACGTGCCGATCAGCACCTGCTGGCCTGCGCCGAGCAGGCACTGGAGATCGCCAAAATGCAGGCAGAAGTGGAGCATGTCTCAGATGAGAGCCTGATGAAGGGTATCGCGCATTACCGCGCTGAAGTGGTCAACCTGATGAAGATAGCGAACCCGGAAGAAGCCGGTTTTTCATTTGCAGAATGTGAACTGCAGTTAGACCAGGTGCAAACAGCCTACGATGATATCAAGGCTGCTCTGTTGCAGGCCGGCGCCGAATTACGTGTACCTATTCCGGCGATGATTGATATCCTCGATCAGAACAGCCGGATCCGCCGCATGCCTCGACAGATGGTTAAAGCGATGCATTATCTCAGCGAATTATCGATGATTGCAGAGGTGAGGGTGAAAGAGTCAGGGTTAGATGCCAGGTCAGAGACTGAGGCTGAAACGGTTTCAGCGGAAGATTTGCTGACAGAGCAAAAGTAAGTTATTCACTGCATACCGAATATGCTGCTAACGATGTAGTCGCGCCTGACCTCGATTTAATCCTTGATTTGTAGTTCACCTCTGTAGTACAACTAGGCTTCGATTTGTTTAATAGGGGAGTATCGAGTATGTCAGAAAAAGAAGATGTATCTGTGCAACAGCAGGAAGCCACTGAAGGTGTCAGTCGCCGTGATATGTTGCTGGGCTTGAGTGCAGTCGCAGGCATGGCCTACGCCGGCTCTGTGCCAGCAGCATCAAAAGAACATGACCACAGTAAACATTCGACACAGCTGCCCGGTCTGATGGATGCAGTCAATAACTGTACCGATAAAGGTCGTCGCTGCATCGCCCATTGTCTGGTCAGTTTTCAGGAAGGTGACACTGAACTTGCTGATTGTGCCAGTAAGGTGCATGAGATGATGGCTATCTGTGGTGGCTTTGCTTACCTGGTAGCATCGAATTCCAGCTACATCAAAGACTATGCAAAGGTGTGTGAGAAAGTATGCACCGACTGTGCGAAAGAATGCCGCAAGCATGAGAAGCATATCGAATGTGAAGCCTGTGCTAATGCCTGTGATGATATCGTCGATGCCATCAAGCTAAGTGTTTCCTGATATCGATGTTTCCAGTGTTTGATCAGTGATGCCCCGCCAGGGGCGTTATAACTTTAGTCGCTCACGTTTCGGCCAGGGTTTTTAGCCGGACCACAATCTCACCAGCGGCTTACAGTAATGAACCCCGGATATATAGTACGTTGGCTTCAACCTCGGGATAACGTGTGTTGGCTGGTATCAGATCTCTAAATATATTAGTATTCGCTTCTATGAGAAAGAGTCCAAAACAGCTGTCTGTCAAAATACTGGTCATGTACATGATCATGGCACTGCTGTTTCTGGCATCTGTAGACCTGCATATCCATACCGCCGATAGCGCTTCTACGGCAGATCATGGATCCGCTGTGTCCATCAGTTCGATTGCTGATGACCTCATGGATAACAGTACCGGTGATGAGATCAATGTTAGTCCGGACGGTGTGATGAAGGTGAAGCAGGATGATATAAGTGTCTTTGCAGTATTCCTGCTGGTCGCCATCATGCTTGCCGTTTTGTGCCCGATCTTCATCGGACGGTTACGGGGAAGTCATGCGCTGTTACCGCTGGCTCCTTTCTATGGCGCGCCATCACTGCGTGCCCCACCGTTATAAACTCTAAACAAACCTGAAATTTTAACGTTAGCCATTTTGATCGCTGATGTGTTCGTATGAAACTGCCCGTGTCTTGGAAACGGCAGTTTTAAGTTTGGAGTTTTACCATGTTATTAAAAGATAGATTCTCAAGAGTTTACTGTTTGCCCAGATTGCCGTTTATTCTGTCTGTGTTACTGGCGACGGGCCCGTCTGTGGCTCAGCAATGGACGCTTGAATCGAGTGTTCAGCAGGCGATGATGACATCGCCAGAGTTGAAAAAATCAAGCGCAGAGCTGGGTGCGCGACAGCAGGATATCAACATGTCCAGCCTGTGGCCTGATCCGGAGATAGCTTTTCGTGTGGATAATAAGATGGGTCAGGATGATGGCGCTGGCGGCTATGACCTGACCGATATCGTCATCAGGCAGTCCATCCCGGTATCGCGCCTGAAGTACCAGGAGTCGGCGGCTGAAGCCAGCCTGCAGGCGGCGCGGTTCTCTCATCAGTA
>CBDUKK010000032.1:0-10089 GCA_965367795.1 uncultured Gammaproteobacteria bacterium | reverse complement strand
CCAAGAAAATCAACATTGTGCATATCGCACATCTTCTCACCACCACCCTGGCCAAAGATATGTTCTGCATGGCCACATTCAGAACAGATATGGATACTCATGTTCTCGACCCCACCCAGAACAGGTACTTCGACCTTCTCGAACATCTTCAGACCTTTACGAGCGTCTAGTAATGCGATGTCCTGTGGTGTGGTTACGATGACTGCACCACTGACCGGTACTTTCTGTGCCAGTGTTAACTGCACATCACCGGTTCCCGGCGGCAAATCGATGATCAGGTAATCCAGTGATTTCCAGCGGGTATCACGCAGCAGCTGCTCTAGTGCCTGGGTAACCATCGGGCCGCGCCAGATCATCGGTGTTTCTTCATCGATCATGAAACCGATAGACATCGCCTGCAGGCCATGACCGCCCATAGGTTCCAGCGACTTACCGTCGGATGATTCTGGCTTGCCTTCGATACCTAACATACGAGGGATACTCGGGCCATAAATATCCGCGTCCAGCACACCTACGCGTGCACCTTCTTTCTGTAGAGCCAGCGCCAGATTTACTGCAGTGGTAGATTTACCTACGCCGCCTTTACCCGATGCCACAGCGATGACGTTCTTGATGCCTTCGAGGGGGTTCATGCCGCCCTGTACGGTATGACTGCCTATCTCCCATGTGGCATCGACTTCAGCCGAATCAACACCGTCAACAGCTTCGATCTTTTCTTTCAGATCGGCAGATAATTTATCGACAAAACCATAAGCGGGATAACCGAGAACGATCTTAACTTTGACATTGCCGCCATCGATGGTGATATCTTTCACCACGCCGGCAGTGACTGGATCCTTCTCAAGATACGGGTCGATATATTGTTTAAGGGCTTCTTCAACTTGTTCTTTTGTAACGCTCATGGCGAACTCCAAATCGGTTTGATAGCTGGTCTGCTGATGTAAACAGGCATACCTGAAAACTATCATCTAAAAAAATGATGGCGCATTTTACAGTAATAAGGGTCTGATTAAACCTTAACTTTTCAGGGGAGGCTATTGGCAAGTGCCTAACCCTAAAGAGGTAGTTATCCAATCTGTGGCCAAATATTCATTTTTCAATAGCGCTTGGAACAAACAGTTTTGCGACTTTCTTCACAGCTCTGCCGACCAGTCGCGCCGTATATAAACTTTATCCTAGGATAAACCTCAGATGTCCTGATATCCTGTAAACCATATAGCCAAGGTGTGACATCAGTAAAAAATAATAATTTTCCTTGTAACCGCTTTCACACTGAGCACGGCGACTGCATTCGCTGATTCTGGCGGAATCGTTGATGCCAAACAGATGCCTGCCTGGTATGACCGTTACGGCAAGACTTATACACTTAAACCCGGCATCAAACTATATTCGGGTGACGTGATCCGTACCGGAAAAAATTCCCGTGCATTATTGCGTATGCACGAGGCAGCACGATCAAACTCGGTGAGGATGCCATTGTCAGACTCAACACCCTGATTCCGCCAAAACAGGAAGAAGGTATATTTGCTGCACTGATGCGGGTTACCCGTGGTGCTTTTCGCTTTACCACTACGGAAATAGGCAAGCTGCGCAAGCGCAATGTCGATGTGAAAATCGGTCACGTCACCGTCGGTATCCGCGGTACCGATATCTGGGGCCGTTCCAGAACAGATGAAGACCTGTTCTGCCTGATCGAAGGTAATGTCACTGTACAGCGAGAGGGCGAAGCCGAGTTCACCATGCAGGACCCGCTCAAATATATCGTTGCAGAAAAAGACAAGCCCACATCCTCTGTCATGCCTGTCGATATGAATGAGCTCGGTGGCTGGGCGGCAGAAACCGAAACACAACAGGGCCAGGGCATTCTGACAGCTAGCGGTGAATGGGCTGTTAACATGATGTCACAGCAGAATACCGATGCGGCCGATAAACTGCAGCAGGTGTTGAACGATGCCGGTTTTGCTGCCGAAATACGGGAACTACAGGTCAACGACCAGAGCTGGTTACGGTTATGCATCGAAGGTTTTGTAAGCCGACAGGATGCCAGCAGTTTTGCGAGTACGATAAACGATCAGTTCGGCATCCAGCAGCCCTGGGTGGTTAAATTCTAGCCTGAATTATTGTATTCATGCTATCCCTGGAAGCATGCACTTGAGCTGCCCTGCCATCTCGACCAACGGGATGGATCCAGCAGCTTCAGCGTATTGAGATCTCCCTCGCTGGTCTAGATAAGGCGCGATTGATAAACGAGTCACTGCCGGTTTTTCGTGCATTAAACATGGCAAAATGCTAAATTGTGCGCCCTTTTACAGCGTAGCAAGCAAAGCCATATATCATGACGTCTAAACGCAACATCCTGGTCACCAGTGCACTCCCCTACGCCAACGGCCCCATCCATCTCGGGCACCTGGTCGAATATATCCAGACAGATATCTGGGCACGTTTCCAGCGCCTGCGTGACAATACCTGTTATTACGTGTGTGCTGATGATGCTCACGGCACACCGATAATGTTGCGCGCCCGTCAGGACGGCATAACACCGGAACAGCTGATCGCGGCCGTGCAGCAAGAACATGAAGCCGACTTCGCTGATTTTCTTATCGGTTTTGATAATTACTACACGACCCATTCGGAAGAGAACAGGCACTTCGCCTCCAGCATCTATCTGAAACTGCGAGAAGATGGCCATATCAGAACGGAGACCATCAAACAGGCATATGATCCGGAAGCTGAAATGTTTCTACCTGATCGTTTCATCAAAGGCACCTGCCCTAAATGTGGCGCGGAAGATCAATACGGTGACAACTGCGAGGTATGCGGTGCCACCTATGACCCGACCGAACTGAGAAACCCGGTCTCAGCCGTCAGTGGCGCCACACCGATCGAAAAAGATTCTGAACAATACTTTTTCAAACTAAGCGATTTCTCCGACATGCTTCAACAGTGGCTGAAAGCCGGCCATGTCCAGTCTGAAGTGGCAAACAAACTCGAAGAATGGTTCGAAGAAGGTCTGCAGGACTGGGACATCTCACGCAACGCACCTTACTGGGGGTTCGAGATTCCCGATGCACCAGGCAAATATTTCTATGTCTGGCTGGACGCGCCGATTGGTTACATGGCCAGCTTCAAAAACTACTGTGATAAAAACGAAGTCAGCTTTGACGACTACTGGGCAGCAGACAGTAAAAATGAGCTCTATCATTTTATCGGAAAAGACATCGCCCGCTTCCATACCCTGTTCTGGCCGGCGGTACTTGATGGTTCCGGCTATCGCAAACCGACCGCTGTTTTCTGCCATGGGTTCCTCACAGTGAATGGCCAGAAGATGTCGAAATCACGTGGCACCTTCATCAAGGCCCGCACTTATCTCGACAACCTGAACCCGGAATACCTGCGTTATTACTATACCGCCAAACTCTCTTCCGGCGTCGATGATATCGACCTGAACCTTGAAGACTTCATGCAGCGGGTTAACTCCGACCTGGTCGGCAAGGTGGTGAATATCGCCAGCCGCTGTGCCGGTTTTATCAGCAAGAAATTCGACGGCCAGCTGTCTGCTGAACTGCCGGAGCCAGAGCTATACAAAAATATGTTAGCAGCCGGCGAGCAGATTGCAGAACACTACGAAAACCGCGAATACAATAAAGCCGTGCGCGAGATCATGGCACAGGCAGATAAAGCCAACGTCTATATCGATGAGAACAAACCCTGGGTGCTGATAAAAGAGGATGGTCGTGGTGACGATGTGCAGAGAATTTGCACACAGGGTCTTAACATGTTCCGCCTGCTGATGACCTGGTTAAAACCCATCCTGCCAGCTACCGCCGAAAAGTCGGAAGCTTTCCTGAACACCGAGTTCAGATGGCAGAGCATTGCCGAACCATTACTTTCTCACCAGATAAATAAATTCAAACCGTTGCTTACCCGTATAGAAAAAGAGCAGATCGAAGCCATGACCCATGACTCAATTGAACAGGCTGACGTTGATGCCACCGCTGTCGAAGAAGAGCCTAGCGGTCCACTGGCAGATGACCCGATTGCCGATGAGATCAGATTCGATGACTTCGCCAAAGTCGATCTTCGCATCGCGAAAATCGTGAAGGCGGAACACGTCGAAGGTGCCGACAAGTTACTACAGCTGACGCTTGACCTGGGCGGCCAGTCACGCAACGTTTTTGCCGGTATCAAGTCAGCATACAAGCCTGAAGACCTGGAAGGCAAACTCACCGTCATGGTCGCAAACCTGGCACCGAGAAAGATGCGTTTTGGCATGTCCGAAGGCATGGTGCTTGCAGCTGGACCAGGCGGTAAAGACCTGTTCATCCTTAATCCAGATGACGGTGCCACCCCTGGCATGAAAGTAAAATAGTCTACTATTTAAGCCGCTTCTAGACCGATTTTAAATAACAGAAAACACCATCGCTTATTCCGTATATCTGCGATAAATAACACTTTGTCATATATACTGATACCTGATAACACGACTCTATTATACTGATGGTCAATGAAAGTACTTATCCTAGAAAACGGACGTTTATTCCAGAAGATCCTGCAGGATCTTCTGATAGAGCTCGGCTGTACTGTTAGTTCCGTTCGCACCGGTGAAGAAGGCCTCGATCTGCTGATCAACACCGATAAAGATACCCGCTACGACCTGATCATCGCATCCCAGCACATCTTCGATCAAACCGGTAACAAATTCATCCAGCATTGCAAAAATTCTGAGCTGAATACACCGATCATCCTGCTGACATCCGAGCCCAATGAAACCCTGTTAAAGAACGCACGCGCCGCAGGGATCAAGGACATTTTCCCAAAGACCAATATCACCTATCTGAAATCGAGCATCCGCTACTATATCCAGGGCAAGTCGAATTTTGACATACAGGGCGGCAGGATACTCTACGTAGAAGACAGCGCTTCAGTAGCACATATCGTAACCAAGTATCTCAAGAAGCTTAACCTCGAAGTAACGCACTTCTCTAGTGCAGAGGAAGCATTTCACGCCTTTGCCGATAATGAATATGACCTGGTCATCACCGACGTGATGTTAGAAGGTACCATGGACGGTCTCTCCCTGGTACGTATGATCCGTGCCTCCAATACCCACTCGGCAAAAACACCGATACTGGCGATGACCGGACATGATGACGCTCAGCTACGCATCGACCTGCTGCATGCCGGAATCAACGACTATGTCACCAAACCGCCTATAGAAGAAGAATTGGCGGCGAGGGTAAACAACCTCATTATCAACAAGCGACTGGCAGACCAGGTAAGACAGCAGCAGCGTTCACTGTATAACATCGCGATGACCGACCAGCTGACCACGTGCCATAACCGGCACAGCCTTTCAGAATATGCGCCCAAGTATATTAAAGACTCTATCCGTTACAATTTTCCACTGAGCATCATGATCCTCGACCTCGATCATTTTAAGATGATCAATGATGAATTCGGACACACCACTGGCGATATTGTACTTTCCGAGATAGGCAAACTGCTTATGACGACCTGCCGCCAGGGAGATATCGTCTCCCGAATCGGTGGTGAAGAGTTTTTGATCCTGTTGCCGCACTGCTCAATATACGATGCCATGAACAAGGCAGAAAAGATCCGTTCCATGATCGAGATGTCAAAGCCCTCTGAACTAGAAGTGACCGCCAGTATCGGTATCGCCTCGTTGATCAAAGAACATAACGAAGATTTCGACAAACTCTACAAAGCTGCCGACAATGCGGTCTATCACTCCAAAGAACATGGCCGCAACCAGGTAACGGCCGACACCAGGAGTATCGAAGACTCTGAACTGAAGCTTGCCAGCAGCGTATAAGTGATCAATACGGTTTTTTTAGACTGACCATAAAAACCTACTTTCCTTGTTGATTCTATTCATTTTTTCTTAAGCTAAATCAAATTTACAGGGTGACAATCTGCTAGAATGCGCGGATGACAGAATTCGCCCTCATCCTGCTAAGCACCATACTGGTCAACAATTTTGTACTGGTCAAATTTCTTGGCCTGTGTCCATTCATGGGCGTATCCCGAAAACTCGAAACTGCTATGGGCATGGCGTTGGCTACTACCTTCGTACTCACCCTGTCTTCCGTCAGCAGCTACCTGGTCAATGAATACATCCTGGCGCCACTCGAGCTGGAGTATATGCGAACCATCATGTTCATCCTGGTAATTGCCGTGGTAGTGCAGTTCACCGAGATGGTTGTACATAAAACCAGCCCGTTGTTATACAACGTGCTCGGAATCTTCCTGCCACTGATCACGACAAACTGTGCTGTCCTTGGTGTCGCCCTGCTCAACGTTCAGGAGCAGCATGGTTTTATACAATCACTGTTTTATGGCTTTGGCGCTGCCGTCGGTTTTTCACTGGTACTGATCCTGTTCTCAGCACTGCGGGAACGCATCAATGTCGCTGATGTCCCACAGGCATTTCAGGGAACCTCGATCGCATTGATCACCGCGGGTATCATGTCGCTCGCGTTCATGGGATTTGCCGGTCTCATAAAAGTATAGGTTCAAAGATCAACCAACATGTTAACGGTCATCATCACCCTTGCCATCATCACCTGTATATTCGGGTTGCTGCTCGCCTATTCTGCCATCCGTTTCAAGGTAGAAGGTGATCCGGTAGTAGACAAGATAGATGCCCTGCTGCCACAGACTCAATGCGGCCAGTGCACATACGCCGGCTGCCGCCCCTATGCCGAAGCCATGGCCAAAGGTGAAGCCGACATCAACCAGTGCCCACCCGGTGGCGAAGCGACGATCATCGCGCTGGCGGATCTGCTCGACGTCGAGGTCAAACCTTTAAATGCCGAGCATGGTGAAGCGAAAGCGCTGCCGACGGTGGTACGTATCGATGAACAGACCTGTATCGGCTGCACACTATGTATTCAGGCATGTCCCGTCGACGCGATACTTGGTGCAGCAAAACAGATGCATACCGTCATCGAGTCGGAATGTACGGGCTGCAACCTGTGCATACCGCCATGTCCGGTTGACTGTATCCACATCGTCGAGATCCAGCCGACCATACGCACCTGGACGGCAGAATTACCCGACGCTGATTATGCGGCCCCGTACGCGAGATAACCGGCAGGATAACTATGAACCAGTTTGAATTACTCTCCGCAGATAACAAGCTATCAAGGCTCCATGGTGGACTGACGCTGGTCGGGTATAAACATATCTCAACTGCTTCAGCTATCACGACAATGGAGCCATGCAAGTCATACATCGTTCCGCTACAGCAGCATATCGGCGCCATCAGCCAGCCGCTGGTTAAAGCCGGAGACAGGGTATTGAAAGGACAGATGCTGGCCAGACCGGGGGATATGGTAAGCGCCGCAGTGCACTCGCCGGTTTCAGGTACCGTTAGCGAAATCAGCCAGCACGATATCCCGCACATCTCGGGCCTCTCGGACCTGTGTGTTTTCATCGAAAATGACTTTAAAGACGAATGGGTAGAACGCAGACCCATCGGTGATGAGTACAATAACACCAGCTCATCCGACATGCGTAAGATCGTTCGTGACGCCGGCATCGTCGGCCTCGGCGGTGCAACTTTTCCATCCGCAGTCAAACAGACTGAGATGAACATAAGGACATTGATCCTCAACGGCGTTGAATGCGAACCTTATATCACCTGTGATGACGTGCTGATGCGCGAACATGCCAGGGAGGTCATATCCGGTGCAGACATCATCGGCCACATAATAAAAGCCAGGCAGTGCATCATCGCCGTCGAAGACAACAAGCCTGAGGCAATACAGGCTTTACAGTCCGTCATCGATCAGGATGGCACCGGCTATTTCAGTATTCAGGTCGTGCCCACCATCTACCCTAGTGGTGGCGAAAAACAGCTGATTCAGATCATCACCGGCCAGGAAGTACCCAAGGGCCGTTTCCCTGCCGAGCTAGGCATACTGTGCCATAACGTGGCCACCGCCTATGCCATCCATCGTGCCGTATATCTTGATGAACCCCTCATCTCACGCATCGTCACGATCACCGGACATGGTGTATCACAACCACAGAACATCGAGGCACTGATCGGAACACCGATGCAAAAATGTATCGAACATTGCGGCGGTTATACCGAGGATAGCGACGAGCTCATCATGGGCGGCCCGATGATGGGATTCTCACTGAAGTCAGATGATCTGCCGATAGTCAAAGCGACCAACTGCATACTGGTTACCGCCCACCAGCAGGAGACACATCGGAAGAAGCATCTGCCCTGTATCCGTTGCGGCAAATGCGCCGAAGTATGCCCGGTAAGGTTATTGCCGCAGCAGCTTTACTGGTATGCGAGCAGCCAGAACACCGACCGCCTCATCGAGCACAACCTGTTTGACTGTATAGAATGTGGCTGCTGCGCCTACGTCTGTCCCAGTGATATCCCGCTGGTGCAGTATTACCGTCATGCCAAAACGAACATATGGCAGCAGGAGCGCGAACGAAAAGCTTCAGACATCTCTCGTCAACGCCATGAAGCACATCAGCAGAGACTGGACAAGATCAAACGCGAACGCGAAGAAAAGATGCGTCAGAAGCGTGAGCTACTGAAAAAGAAATCAGAACAACAGGCCAGCGAGAACCAGGGTGATGAAAAGAACAGCAAACAGGCCGCCATCGCCGAAGCGATAGCACGTGCCCAGGCCAAGAAAGCGCAGCGAAATAAGGACCAGGGAAGTACAGAGCAGAATAATACGGACCCGGAAGATAAAAACAAAGAGACCGATCAGAACTGAGCGGTTAGAAAATAATGTTATTCAAACGCACACCATCACCGCATATAAAACAGAGCATCACCGTCCAGGACATGATGCTAAAGGTACTATACGCCCTCATCCCGGGCGCGCTCGCTTCGATCTACTTCTTTGGCTGGGGTGTATTGTTCAACCTGCTGATTGCGATCAGCGTATGCCTGTTAAGCGAAGCAGTGATTTTGAAAATTCGGCAACGTGATGTTACCGATAGCTTACTGGATGGCAGTGCATTGGTTACCGCCTGCCTGCTCGCACTGGCACTGCCCTCACTCGCGCCATGGTGGATCACCGTCATCGCATCTATCTCGGCTATCGCCGTAGCAAAACACCTGTACGGCGGATTAGGCTTTAACCCGTTTAACCCGGCGATGGTCGGTTACATCGTGGTGATGATTTCTTTTCCACTGGAGATGACATTATGGACTGCACCGATGGGTGTGCCTCATGGTAGCGGAACTGGATGGCCCGATTTCAGCACCACATTTAACTGGGTATTCCTGGGTGTTTTACCCTACGGTGAGACTATCGACAGCATATCGATGGCAACACCGATCGACCTGATCAAAACACAGCTAAGCCAGTTGCATGACGTCACTGAGACGAGAAACAATGCTAACTTCAGTCCATTATTTTCCAGTATCAGTGGAACAGGCTGGCAATGGATCAATATCCTTTACCTGGTCGGTGGTGTATGGCTGGTCAAGAAAGGCGTCGCTGACTGGCGCATTCCTACTGCCTTCCTGCTCAGCCTGGTATTGATCTCTAACCTGTTCGCCGTTATCGATTACTCCAGCAACAGTTCAGCACTATTCCATGCGTTCAGCGGCGGCACCATGTTATGTGCATTTTTTATCGCCACTGACCCGGTGAGCGCAAGCACGACACCGAGGGGACGCTGGATATATGGCGCCGGTATCGGTGCACTGGTATACATCATCCGCAACTGGGGCGGCTATCCTGACGGCATCGCTTTTGCGGTGGTTCTGATGAACATCGCTGTACCGTTGATCGACTACTACACTCAGCCGAAAGTGTATGGTGACCCCAACAAATAAGCCATGAACATATCCATTACACAGATAAAAACAGTCGCCATAACAGCATCACTACTCATGCTGTTCGCTGTCATTGGTGCAGCCCTGGTAGGCCTGACTTTTACTCAGACCGAAGACGACATCAAACACAATGAAGAACTGACCTTACTGAAAAAGCTGAATACTATTATCCCGGCGGATAGCTATGATAACGACCTGCTGCAGGACATCATTACCCTTAAAGCAAACCCATTGCTGGGGACCGA
>CBDUKK010000031.1:0-10089 GCA_965367795.1 uncultured Gammaproteobacteria bacterium | reverse complement strand
CGATCATTGCATCGGCAGATGACGATGATGACAGTTTCGCAGACCTGTTCGGTGCTACCTCTCATCTAACCCTGGCAACGATTTTCGGACTGCTGGTCGCGGGCCGTCTCTATCAAAAAAGGGAACAGCCAGGCGACAGGGGCTAACCGGTAGTCTCCAGCCATTCTGATATGGCGATAAACTTAAGGAACTCTTCCTGCACCATGGGGGTACTGACAAAGTAACCCTGGATAGTCTCTACACCGCGCTGATGCAGAAAGTCGAACTGAAACCTGTTCTCAACACCTTCACCGATAATGCTTAACCCCAGGCTGTGTGCCATAGCGATGATGGCATCGCATAGTGCAGTGTCGTCCGGGTCTTCACCGATATCAGAAACGAAGGCTTTATCAATCTTGAGGACATCAAAAGGAAAACGCTTGAGATAACTAAGCGATGAGTAACCGGTACCAAAATCGTCGATCGACAGGCGGATACCCATATCTTTAAACTGGTTCAATATGGCGACCACGTGCGGCACATCTTTCATCAGCAGGCGCTCGGTTATCTCCAGTTCGAGACACTCTCCGGGCAGGTCGTATTTTTTCAGGTAATCTGATATCGTCTTAACGATATCCTTGCCTCTGAACTGCCGGCTCGACAGGTTGATCGCGAGGTAGAAATCTTCATGCTCTGAAGTCTCACGCCATTTTTTTACATCGGCAAGTGCGGTATCCATTACCCAGTTACCAATATCGACGATCAGGCCACTCTCTTCAGCCAGCGGTACAAACTCTTCTGGTGAGACTTCCCCCAGCTGTTCATCATCCCAGCGTATCAGCGCTTCAGCACCGATTATCTTTCCAGTATTGGCATCCATCAGGGCCTGGTACTTGAGGTAAAAATCACCGTCTTCCAGCGCATGGCGCAGCTTGTTATCAATCTCAACCCGCTTCATCACCACGTCGCTCATCTCAGGAGTGAACACTTCATAGGTGTTTCGCCCCTTGCGCTTACTGCGGTACATCGCCGTATCGGCATTTCTGAGCAACATGTGTGGATCATCACCATCCATCGGGAAGATAGAAATACCGAGGCTTGCGGTCACCGAAAACTCCATATCCTGCACTACACATGGTTTCGATACCCGGCGTAATATCTCTTCGGCTTTACGCTTGACCGCATCTTCGAACTCCACCTTGTCACCCGACCGGATTTCTTCAACCTCGAGCAGCATGATCAGAAACTCATCGCCGCCAAGCCGGGCCACCGTATCGAAGTCACGCACACAGCCTTTTAATCTGCCGGCCATATGCTGGAGGAACTCGTCACCCGCACCATGACCCAGGGTATCATTGATATTCTTGAAGTGATCAAAATCCATATATAACAACGCCAGATGCCGCTGTTCACGGATAGCATTGACGATCGCCTGCTGTATACGGTCATACGCCAGTGTTCGGTTAGGCAGGTCCGTCAACTTGTCGTAACTCGCCTGGTACAGCAGGCGCTCTTCGTAATCTTTTCGCAGTGAGATGTCTTCTTTGACAGCGAGGTAATGTGTACTCTTGTTGTCTTTATTCTTGATCGGGGAAATAGTGACATTCTCCCAGAACAGGTCGCCGCTCTTCTTCTTGTTATAGAGCTCACCGCTCCATGACTGCCCGGCGGTTATCGCATGCCATAAATTTTTAAACTGGATCTCCGGGGTATGCCCGGATTTTAGTATGCGTGGATTCTTCCCGATAAGCTCTTCTTCCGTATAACCGGTAATCTTGCATAACTGCGGGTTGACATACTCGATATTACCCTGCAGATCTGTGATCATTATCGAGACCGGGCTTTGCTCGACTGCCTGCGATAGCTTGTTCAAGTTCTCAGCGGTAAGCTTATGGCTGCCGACCTCATCTTCCAGATCAATAATTAGATTATTGATGCTTTTCGTCATGTCATTAAATGCATTCGCGAGGCCGCCGATCTCATCATCGGCCTCGACACTGGCTTTTACACTCAGGTCGCCATCGGAGATCTTTCTGACCACAGCCGTCAGTCGCTTGACCGGGCCCAGCAATAATTTTGTTGCTGCCATCACGATCAGGACCACGACGATCACGATGATGGCGACCAGTAAAAATGCACTCTGTATCTGGGCGACGACTGGCTCGAGAAAGACTTCCTGCGGTTGCGCGACGATAATCGTCCAGGGCACGGTCTCCAGCTCAACCACTGCCGCCGAGAACAATGCCGTTCCCAGCCCGCTGAACTGCGTTTCTACGATGGGATCTCTAAAGCTTGCCGACGATATTTTCCTGGTCCACTCAGGGGACTCGGCAAAAGCACCTGAAGCATTTTGAGGCACTCTATTCTTCTGCTTCAGTAGCTGTAACTCCTCCTCGCTGACAGCGCTGGCCAGGGTATATTTAAGGTCACTGCGACGGCCGTGAACCAGGCGGAGGTTATTTTCGTCCAGTAATACAGCAAACGAACCGCGACCGGCCATGCCTTTCGTGCGATCAAGCAGGTCTGTCAGGATAGCAGCATCATATTTGGTTCTTAAAACACCGATCAGCTTTCCCGAGAGATCATTGATCGCGCTACTGAATACGATGACAGGCTGGTCTTCATCAAAAATAATCGGTGAGCGGTATGAATTCAGGCGGTTTAGACCGACGAGTGCCTCAAAATAAGTATTCTTACTCTCATCGTTGCCGATATTTGCTGAATCCGTATCAAGTATGTTGATGCCGCTGGTATTCAAGATGGCATAAGAATAGATGATATCTTTCTGCCGTGACTTTAATGCCAGCAGTATCTCAAGTAATGCCTGGCGATTATATGGCGGCTCGGCTTTTAGTCTCAGGAAACGGTTGATCGCTGGCAGGTTTGCTTCTGTCCTGAGGAACTGTGAGTTCTGCCGGTTAAACTGGTCGACACGATCGGCATAGTTTCGGGCGGCCGAACTCAGTGCTTTATTTGCCCCATCAGTCAGGTTCTCTCCCATGATATAACCATCGAGGACAGCCAGGACAGCCAGCGATATGAGTACGATCACCATAAAAGCGGTGACCAGCTTGGCACGCAGCGTGTACTGCCTGGCGATGAAAATCCCGATAATTAATAACAGAATACCGCTGGCAACCAGGGCACCAGCAATTTCTAACAACACGTGTTTTTACCTTTAATTTTCATCGATAATTTGTAAGATTTGTATTCTCATCGAGCAACGCTTTGTATCGCATTGTCGTTTATTGCAGACAACAGGAATTTATATTTATTAGAATAGCTTCTTAGTACACTAAATTCTATGAAATTCATTTTCTCAGACAATTATTTATGACACAGCCGAAAACAGAAACCCCTGTGAAAAAAGCAACTTATGGCAACTGGGCATCGAAAATCACTTCAGATCTCATCGTCGCCGACAGCATATCTATCGATGAGGCTCGACAGGCAGCTGATTCACTCTATTATTTAGAGCGCCGGCCCCAGGAAGACGGTCGCTGTGTAATCGTCGAATCCTGTGACGGCACGACTGCCGATATCCTGCCTGCACCATTTAGTGCCCGTTCCCGGGTCCATGAATATGGCGGTGGTAGTTTCTGTGTACATGATGACGGTGTTTTCTTCGTCAATGACAGTGATCAGGATATCTACCTCATCAAAGGCCCACAGGTAAAGCGTATCACAGCAGCCGACAACAGGCGATTTTCTGATATCAGTTATGACCACAGGAACCAACGTCTGTTCGCAATTAGCGAAGCGCACGAAAATAGCATAGTAACAAACAGTATCGTAAGCATAGATATCAGCAGCGGTTGCATTATCGACCTGGAAGCCGTCAATGATTTTTATGCCAGCCCAAGGCTCAATTATTCTGCTTCACAAATTTGCTGGCAGACATGGAACCATCCCAACATGCCCTGGGACGGCAACGAGCTCTGGGTGGCAGATATCGATCAAGATGGCGAGCTCATCAATAAAAAACATGTGGCAGGCAGTGCAGACATCTCTGTATTTCAACCGCAGTGGTCAGATCAGGATATTTTACATTTTATCTCGGAGGATACCGGCTGGTGGCACATTTATCGCTGCTGTAAAGCAAAAGCTTGTGACGAGATCGAACAGCTCACTCACGGTGAAAAAGAGTTTGGCTTACCGCAATGGATTTTTGCTCAATCGACATACGCTTTCATCAACAGCACCGATATAATCTGCTGCTACCAGTCTGCCAGCAGTTCCTCACTGGCCATACTGACTGCTTCCGGCGAGACACAACTTGACGACCTGGCCTGTGACTGGACGGTGTTTAGCTCGATAACAGCCGATAAGGGTAATATCGGTTTTATTGCTGCCAGCAGTGAGACATTCCCACAACTGGTTTCTGCCAGTTTAGATCATTCACGACCGCTGACGTTATCGACCAGGGTCATCAAAACCTCATGCCGGTTACCACTAAGTACAGCGTATTATTCGAAAGCAGAACCTGTCAGCTTTAGCAACAGGCACCAGCAGACCGTATTCGCCAATTACTACCCGCCGACCAACCCGGCTTACCAGGCAGCTACAGGTGAACTGCCGCCGCTCATCACCATCTGCCACGGCGGCCCCACTGGTCAGTCGAACACTGCACTCGATGCAAAAAAACAGTTCTGGACTTCACGTGGTTTTGCCCTGCTCGATGTCAACTACAGTGGCAGCACGGGTTATGGACGCTCATACCGCTCACGACTTGACGGCAAATGGGGAGAGCTGGATGTCGAAGACTGCTGCGATGCCGCACTCTATGCGGTGTCAAACGGACTTGCCGATAAGGAGAAACTGATCATCCGTGGCAGCAGTGCCGGCGGATACACCGTACTGGCCGCACTGACGTCCGAACAGGTATTTTCAGCCGGCGCCAGTTATTATGGTATCTCTGACCTGATCAGCCTCACCATTGACACGCACAAGTTTGAATCACATTACAATGACCGCCTGATCGGCCCCTACCCCGAAGCCCTGGAGCTATACCAGCGACGCTCACCGATCAATAATACCGAACAACTCAACTGTCCCGTTATTTTCTTCCAGGGCATGGAAGATAAAGTCGTGCCCAAAGAGCAGGCAGAAAAGATGTTTGACGCGATAAATAGAAAAGGCCTGCCTGTTGCTGCACAGTACTACCCATCAGAACAACACGGTTTTCGACGGGCCGAGACCATAAAGCAGTCACTGGAAAATGAGTTGAGCTTCTATCAGTTACTGTTTGATTTAAAGCCAAAGAGTGAAATACATTTCATCGGCGACATTCAACTTGAGAATATTGAACTCACCTGATGATTTACGATATCAAAAATAGTGTACTTCGAATCTGCCGTCTTCACCTCTGACGATATCACCGTAATGCGTCGTAAAACTGCCCGCGGCTTTATCCTTATAATACAGTCTTAAAGTTTCGCTTATGACGTGGAAGGCCATCTCCCGCCAGGGAATCTCGTCTTCAGTCAACAGTGCTACATCGAGACTCTCGGCACCGGGGCTGGCTTGACCGCCGACCAGGTCACCGCGATACATGGTATAAACCTGGTTGATGTGCGAGATGCTAAATACACTGAATAGCTGCATGTTATCTACCAGGGCATTGGCTTCTTCTGCAGTTTCCCTGGCCGCACCCTGCATATTTGTTTCACTATTCTCCATAAACCCGGCAGGTAATGTCCAAAGACCATACCTGGGTTCGATCGCACGCTTACACAATAATATTTTATCCTGCCACTCAGGTATACAACCGGTAACGATCTTTGGATTTTCATAGTGAATGGTTTGACAGCCGGTGCACACATAACGATGCCGGTTGTCACCTTCGGGAATCACAAAACTTACTTTTTCACCACAAGCCGAGCAGAAATTCATAAAAAATACCGATTAACAACTATCACTGAACCAATTGACACCCGCACCGTCTATATTCGCGAGAATGTCGATTGCACCTTACCTTGGCCGCAGTATATCAAATGCAAATTTTATTATGAAAAATTATTGAAACAGGCACACATTTAATCGTGAAAAAATACAGACACACTTTTTATCTCTTGCTCATATTAACTGTTGCCGATGTCGGTGCCGAGGCGACTGGCACAGCCTTTTCTCATGATCTGTTTCAGGATGTCATTTCTGAATATGTCGATGACGGCAAGGTGAACTATCCCGGAATAAACACCAGCAACAGCTATCACACCTATATATCACAACTTGAGAAAACGACTGACTTCCAGAGCAGCAATGAAGAATTGAGCTACTGGATCAATGCTTATAACGCACTCGCCATCAAGGGCATCCTCGATGGCCGCTCACCAGAATCATTCTTTGGCAAGATCGGTTATTTCTATAACGCTGAATACCTGGTTAATGGACGCACAACGAACCTGTACGACCTGGAACATGACGTAATAATCCCACTTGAAGAACCACGTATACACTTCGCGCTGAATTGCGCATCGGCTTCCTGCCCCAGGTTAAGCAACGCTGTATACCGGGCCGAAAAACTGGAACAACAACTGGAAGATGCTACCATAGAATTCATCAATGATACTACACGTAACCGTTTTAACCAGCAGACTAAAACGGCCTATATCTCAAAGATATTTGACTGGTTTGAAGATGATTTCGTGAAGCATTCCGAAACGGTTCAGAACTATCTTGCACTGTATATAAAGGATAAACATATCTCTACTGCGCTGGCCAATAACGAGTACGAGATCAGATATATGGAATACGACTGGTCATTAAACGGCATACCACCAGTGCCAGCCACTGGCGAATGATATGAACATCGGCGCAGATGAAAAAAAACATATCGCACGCTATCTAAAATTTTTACTATGCTGTGAAAAGATCGCTCATAGCTGCTCTGCCAGGCAGGCAAAACTATGTAAAGACAGGCAGATGAAGCGGTTTCTGCTGAAACAATCTCGGCAGGAAAAATTTCATGCGATCACTTTCCAGTCTGGAATATTATTTTTAGCACCTAAAGGCGTCAACGCACCGGCACAAAAGCATACCAGGATATATGATGCGCTACTCGATGAGGCCATTAAAAACCATGATCTATTATCATCTGTTATCGGCTTACAGGTCATACTCGAGGGCATGGGTGAAATAGCACTGGCACGGCTGGACTCTGGCATGAAACAACGTGATGCAGGCTTGCATAAATTACGTCGTGCCATCCTTGCCCAGGAAGATACACACCATGATTTCGGCCTGCAGTACCTGAATAAAAATCTGCTATCCACAATGTCGATCCAGCCTGAAGTTTACCTCGCCGTCATCAGCGATATGCTCACATCGATGCAGAATCTTTTTGAATTTTTCGATGAGGACAGTGATCAATATATCGCTGATTTCAGACTCAAGTTACCTGACCAGATTTATAAAAATGCTATCAGTAATCATCCCTACGCTTAACGAAGAGCTAGCACTACCAGAAACACTGGCTAGCCTTTTCAGACAATCATCGGGTGAACAGATAATTGTCGTTGATGGTGGCAGCACTGATGGCACAGAAAAGATCTGTGCACAGTACCCCTGTATTACCTTTATGAGCAGCGAAAAAGGCCGCGCTACACAACTCAATGCAGGCGCCAGAATAGCCACTGGCGATATATTACTCTTTCTTCATGCTGACACCCTGCTTCCTGACAATGCACTAAACACGATCAAAAGGGTAATAAACCAGGAAGGGCTTGAAGCTGGAGGTTTCATGCATTCATTTGGTAACGCAGACTGGCGCCTGAAGTTTATCTCTTTTCTTGATAATCGTCGTTGCCTCAAGACCAGGATCATCTATGGAGATCAGGCCATGTTCATAAAGCGCGAACTGTTCGAGCGCCTGAATGGCTTTCCTGAAGCAAAGATAATGGAGGACATCTATTTTTGTGAGAAGCTGGTACAACACACCACGCCTGTGATACTCGACTCTTTCGTTATAACCGATCCGCGCAAGTTTATAAAAATGGGTATATGGCGCAGCCTGTACCGGGTCGCGGCCATTCAGGCCAGGCATGAATTAAAATTGCCGGTGGCAAATGATCACCCTTTTTTTGCCGAGATCAGATAATGATTAGAATAGATAGCTGTCAGATACAAAGCCAGTCCAGGCAGAACAAGCTCGGTAGCTCTAAGCGAGAATGTCTGGAATAAGAGCATCTTCCAGCCGGGCAATGGTGTCCTTGATCAAAAGCTTACGCTTCTTAAAACGTTTGAGCTGCAATTCTTCGACATCAGGCGTCAGCAACAAACGATTTATCACATCATCAAGATCCCGGTGCTCCTGCTTTAACTCATACAACCGTTCTTCCAGCTTATGTCTTTCTTCTTGTGTTAGTTGAGGCATAAATGTTTCAATCGCTAATTTTAGACTACCTGGTGAGGGGAATATCCCTGAACACGCTGCGGTAACTTTGCCACATGATACTACTGCAAAATAAGACTTGCATAAATAATTTATGAAACTATAATTCTAAATATGTCGAAATATAAAACTATTGAGCCGGAACAGCTGGTTGATATTTTCAAGGCACTGGCAAATAGTCACCGTCTAAAAATATATAACATCCTGACCAGCTGCTGCACACCGGGAACGAGTTGTACCAGTGACGAAGTATTCAGCTGCTGTGTCGGTGATCTTGATTCACAGCTGGAGATAGCCGCCTCGACACTATCACACCACCTTAAAGAACTTCATCGCGCCGGACTGATCAATATGCAACGTGATGGCAAACAGGTATTTTGCTCGGTCAACCCGGAAGTCATGAAGCAGTTACAAAATATTTTTTCCAGTCAATTAGTTGGAGCATAGTTATGAGTCAACCCTCAGATAAATCAGCAGATCAGGCGAGCAGTCAAAAGCTGGCAGACGAGATCCGGCAGAACGTACGCGAGAGCTACGCCCAGGTCGCAGAAGCCAGCAATGAAGGGGATTGCTGTGGTACCGTTTCAAGCTGCTGCGGTGTATCCGATGATGCGGCGATCAATACCCTGGTCTCTACCCGCCTGGGGTACAGCGAAGATGACCTCGATAAGGTACCGCAAGGTGCCGACATGGGACTCGGCTGCGGTAACCCTCGTGCGATAGCCAGTATCCGGCCGGGAGAAACGATATTAGACCTGGGTAGCGGTGGTGGTTTCGACTGTTTTCTCGCGGCAGCAGAAACAGGTGAGTCTGGCCAGGTTATCGGTATCGATATGACACCGACGATGATATCCAAAGCCCGCAACAATGCTGAGAAAGGAAGATACAATCATGTCGAGTTCAGACTCGGTGAGATCGAGCATATGCCAGTAGCAAACGACACCGTTGACGTAATCATATCCAACTGCGTCATCAACCTGTCACCGGATAAAAAGCAGGTATTCAGTGAAGCTTTTCGCGTGCTGAAACCCGGTGGCCGGCTAGCCATCTCTGACGTGGTTGCCAGCACGGAGCTGCCCGACGAAATCAGGAATGACCTCGCCCTGTATTCGGGCTGTATGGCTGGCGCATCGCAGATTTCAGAGCTGGAAACTATCTTGCAGGACTGTGGTTTTGATAACGTCAACATCGCACCAAAAGACGACTCTAAAGAGTTCATCAAAGACTGGGCGCCTGGACGTGGTGTCGAAGAATATGTGCTTGCAGCGACCATCGAGGCCGCAAAACCCGGTGCTTGCTGCGGCGGCAGTTGCTGTTAGACGGGGTAACCGTCGCGGCACCAGGTCGCAGCGTTCAGAGAATTGTTATTTGTTTATCGTCATTGCGCCCCCAAATGGATGTAGGGGGCGCAATGACATAATTATATGTAGCGGCTTACTTTTCCTTACTCTCAAAATCCAGCGATGCTGAATTGATGCAGTATCGCAATCCGCTTGGCTGTGGTCCGTCTTCAAACACATGACCGAGATGCGCATCACATTTCGGACAGCGCACTTCGACACGTATCATGCCATGGCTGGCATCTTTTATCTCATCCAGAGCCATGCCATCTTTCGGTCTATAGAAACTTGGCCAGCCTGAACCCGAGTCATATTTTTCAGCAGAATCAAACAACGGTTCATTGCAACAGATACAGTGATAAACACCCGTCTCTTTAT
>CBDUKK010000030.1:0-10434 GCA_965367795.1 uncultured Gammaproteobacteria bacterium | reverse complement strand
CTGGCTGCTGGCACCACCCTGCAGGAACAGGACTTTATAATTTTCAGGGATCGACATCAGCTCGCGCAGGTCAGCTTCCGCTTTTGCCGCGATAGACATATAGTCTTTACCGCGGTGACTCATCTCCATCACCGACATACCTGATCCGTGCCAGTCCAGCATTTCTGCCTGTGCCTGCTCTAATACATCTGTCGGTAGTGCGGCTGGACCTGCACTGAAATTAAATACTCTGCTCATAGGATATTACACCAGGATTTTACTAAAATTTTAGTTTAAGTTAATAAGGTATTATATTGATATTTAACGATATATCTATTCTTCCACGACAGCATCATCGCCACCATCAACATCGCTGTCATCGTCACCGGATAGTACTTCAATCTTTTCGACTTCGACCAGTTTCTCATCATTGGTGAGACGTATCAGGCGGACACCCTGGGTGTTGCGACCCATCTCACTGATCTCTGCTACCGAGATACGGACCAGGGTACCGTTGTTCGTGATCAGCATGATCTCGTTGTCGTCCTGCACCTGTACTGCGCCGACGATCCTGCCGTTACGTTCATTGGTCACGATGGAGATCACGCCCTGACCGCCACGCCCTTTCAGCGGATAGTCGTCGGCATTGGTACGTTTACCGTAACCGTTTTCTGTCGCTGTCAGAATAGAGCCACCCTCTTCAACTTTGATCATGCTGATAACGTGCTGCCCGTCAGCGATGCGCATACCGCGGACTCCACCGGCCGTTCTGCCCATGGCGCGAACATCGGTCTCAGAGAAACGCACTGATTTACCTGAGTCGGCTAACAGCATGATGTGATCAGAACCATTGGTGATCACCACATCGACCAGCCTGTCATCATCACGCAGATCGATCGCCTTGATACCGGATGCTCTTGGGCGTGAGAAATCAGAGAGCGATGTTTTCTTCACGGTACCACTACTGGTCGCCATGAAGACGAAATTATTTTCCGCATATTCGCGCACAGGCATTACTGCATTGATGCGCTCACCTTCTTCCAGCGGTAACAGGTTGACGATCGGTTTACCGCGAGAGCCTCGTCCGGCCATCGGTAACTGGTAAACCTTTAACCAGTACACTTTTCCGCGGCTTGAGAAACACAGCAGCGTATCGTGGGTATTGGCAACGAATAACTTGTCGATAAAGTCTTCGGTTTTCATCGTGGTCGCTGATTTGCCTCGGCCGCCACGACGTTGTGTATTATATACATCCAGTTGCTGCGACTTGGCATAACCCTCGTGCGAGAAAGTAACCACGACATCTTCTTCGGTAATGAGATCTTCCATGTTGAAGTCGAGCTCATCCTGCATGATCTCACTACGGCGTTCATCAGCGTAGTTATCACGGATCTCTTCCAGCTCACCGCGGATAACATCCAGCAGACGTTCCGGGTTGGAAAGTATCTCAATTAGCTCTTTAATAACGTTCAGTATCTGCTGGAATTCATTGACTATTTTGTCTTGCTCGAGACCTGTTAAGCGATGCAGCTTCAGATCCAGGATGGCCTGTGCCTGCACCTCGGAAAGATGATAGCCGTCTTCTTTCAAACCATACTGAGGGTCGAGATCATCCGGACGCGAGGCGCTCAGGTCAGCGCCCTCGGTAGCACGCGCCACCATGTCATCGACCATACCGGCCGGCCAGACCCGCTTCAACAGACCCGCTTTTGCTTCGCTCGGATTCGCCGATGTCTTGATCAGCTCGATGACTTCATCGATATTTGCCAGGGCAACAGCAAGGCCTTCCAAAACATGTGCACGGGCACGAGCCTTGCGTAATTCGTAGATGGTACGACGGGTTACAACTTCACGACGATGACGTAAAAATGCGTCCAGGATCTGCTTCAGGTTCAGTAACTGGGGCTGGCCGTCGACCAGCGCCACCATGTTGATACCGAACACACACTGCATCGAGGTCTGTGAATACAGGTTATTGAGTACGACATCACCCGCCTCGCCACGTTTTATCTCGACGACGATACGCATACCGTCTTTATCGGATTCATCACGCAGCGCTGATATGCCTTCGATACGCTTTTCTTTCACCAGCTCGGCTATACGTTCGATCAGGCGCGCTTTATTTACCTGGTAGGGAATCTCGGAAACGATGATCGACTGCTTGCCTTTCTTGTCTTCGACCACTTCAGCGCGGGCACGCATGACCATGCGACCACGTCCTGTTTTATACGCCTGGTGTATGCCTTTCACACCATTGATAAATGCAGCAGTCGGCAGGTCAGGTGCCGGGATATATTGCATCAGGTCTTCGATCGATAACTCGGGATCATTGATCAATGCCAGGCAGGCACTGATAACCTCACCTAGATTGTGCGGCGGCATATTGGTCGCCATACCGACAGCGATACCGGAAGAACCATTGATCAGCATGTTTGGTACACGCGTCGGCATGACCACGGGCTCCGACTCGGAACCATCGTAGTTTTCCGCAAAATCAACGGTTTCTTTATCCAGGTCAGCCAGCAACTCATGCGCGATCTTTGACATGCGCACTTCGGTATAACGCATCGCAGCGGGTGCATCACCATCGACAGAACCAAAGTTACCCTGGCCGTCTACCAGCATATAACGCAGTGAAAATGGCTGAGCCATGCGCACGATGGTGTCATAAACCGCGGTATCACCATGCGGGTGATATTTACCGATAACGTCACCGACGACACGCGCAGATTTTTTATAGGGTTTATTGTAATCATTACCCAGAACATGCATCGCGTATAACACACGACGGTGTACAGGTTTTAGACCATCTCGAACATCAGGTAAGGCGCGTCCAACAATGACGCTCATGGCGTAATCCAGATAGGATTGACGCATTTCGTCTTCGAGATTTACCGGGGATATTTCTTTTGCAAATTCAGTCATTTAGAGGTGTGTACCAGATTCCATCACGGGGCCATTCAGGCCGCTATCCGCGCAAAAAAATAGCGCATTAAAATGCGTCTTAGAAAGCACACAATACTAACACAGTTATGCGAATAACGGACACCCTATTTACCTGATTTATATAATAGAAACGAGCGTTCAGACAGGGCCTATCCAGTACCCCTGCAAGTAGCAGCAAGAGCACACAACCAGCCCCGTAGACGGGACTAGCTATTCACGATCTTATGCAGATTTTTATACATGACCGCGTAATACACAACAGGGATAACGACCAGTGTCAGGATGGTGGATACCAGCAGACCGAATATCAAAGAGATAGCCAGACCGCCAAAGATCGGGTCGTCGATGATGAAGAAACCACCGATCATGGCCGCGATGCCTGTGAGAACGATCGGTTTAGCACGAACCGCTGCTGAATTGATGACCGCTGCCTGAAACTCCATGCCTTCGTTCACCTGCTGGTTGATAAAATCAACCAGCAGGATGGAATTACGCACGATGATACCGGCCAGAGCGATCATGCCGATCATCGAGGTCGCGGTAAACTGCGCACCGAGCAATGCATGGCCGGGCATGATACCGATGATGGTCAGCGGTATCGGCGCCATGATCACCAGCGGTACCTTGTAAGAATGAAACTGTGCGACCACCAGCAGGTAGATCATCAGCAGACCAACAGCATAGGCGGCCCCCATATCACGGAAGGTCTCAAACGTCACCTGCCATTCGCCATCCCATTTCAGGCTGTACTCATAAGGGTTGACCGGCTGCCTGGTGAACCATTGCTCCAGCCGGTCGTGTTCGCTCAGTTTTGACGACATATCGAACATGCCATAGAGCGGACTATCGACACCGCCGGCAAGATCAGCAGTCACATAGACCACCGGGAGCAGGTCTTTATGATAGATATTCTTCTCCCGTTCGCCGGGAATGATATCGACCAGCTCGGTCAGTGGCACCAGCGCACCACTCGTCGAACGTACCTGCAGGGCGAGCACCTGTTCCAGGTCTGCCTTATCGGCGTCACCATACTCGATACGGATAGGCACCGCGTATTTCAGATTTCTACCATGAAGATAGGTAACATCAGAACCGTTTAATACCGTCGTCAGCGCTTCAGCGACCACCTGCTGTGACACCCCTAGCCGCGCTGCCTGCTGTCGGTCTATCGCGACGGTCAGCTTCTGAGAAGGAGTTTCCACGCTGTCATCAACATCTACGATGTTGTCGCTGCTCTCGAACAGCTCACGTAATTTCTTCGCCTGCTGGACCTGGCCATCGTAATCCAGTCCATAGACTTCAGCCACGATCGGCGACATAACCGGCGGCCCGGGCGGCACTTCCACGATTTTCACATTACCGTCATAACGCCTGGCGATATCCCGCAGCGGTCCACGTACCGACAGGGCGATATCATGGCTCTTGCGATCACGGTGATGCTTATCTACCAGGTTGACCTGTATATCGCCGACGTTGGCACCTTCACGCAGGTAATATTGCCTGACCAGTCCATTAAAGCTGATAGGTGCAGCGGTACCGGCATATAACTGGTAATCGGTGACTTCTTCGAGCGTACCGATATACTGCCCCATCTCCTGCAGTACACGACTGGTCTGCTCAAGACTGGTGCCTTCCGGCATGTCCAGCACTACCTGAAATTCACCCTTGTTATCCGATGGCAGCATCTTGAGTACCACGGCCTGTACCGCGACCAGCGAGAGTGCAGCCGTTATCAGTAACATGATGCCAGCGAGTAACAACCAGCGATTTCGATTGCCTTTGGCACCGCCCAGGAAAGGCGTCATCACACGAGTGAAGAGCCTGCTCATCGATGTTTCCTGCTGTGGCGGCGGCTCATGTGCAACTTCGTGGTTAGCGGACTTAGCCAGCATTATATTGGTCAACCATGGCGTAAACACGAACGCCACGATCAGCGATGCCACCATGCCCATGCTGGCATTGATCGGTATCGGGCTCATATAAGGCCCCATCAGGCCCGATACAAAAGCCATCGGCAACAGGGCAGCTATCACGGTGAAAGTCGCCAGAATCGTCGGCCCGCCGACTTCATCGACCGCTACCGGAATCAGGTCGATCAGCTTCTGTTTACCCAGCGCCATGTGACGATGGATATTCTCCACCACCACGATCGCATCGTCGACCAGGATACCGATAGAGAAGATCAGCGCGAATAGCGATACCCGGTTCAGGGTAAAACCATACGCCCATGAAGCAAACAGGGTGATAAGCAGGGTGACGGCGACCGCGGCACCGACGATCAGGCCTTCACGCCAGCCCAGCGCCCACATCACCAGTAATATCACGGCGATGGTTTCTATGATGAGTTTCTGTATCAGTTTTTCAGACTTTGCCTGCGCGGTGGTACCGTAATTCCTGGTGATACTGACTTCGACATCATCCGGGATAAAGGTGCCTTTCAATTCATCCAGCCGCTTGATGACCTGGTTGGCAATATCCACCGCATTGGTGCCCGGCTTTTTGGCGATGGCCAGTGTTACCGCCGGCTGAAGGTTATTGATAAGGTCACTATCAGCACCACCGCCCTCTGCCAGACCACCTTTACCAGCAGCGATTGAAACATATTGCGACGGTGTATCCACACCCTCACTTATCGTCGCCACGTCCTGCAGGTATACCGCCTTGCCATCAAATACCCCGACCACCAGTTCGGCGATCTCTTCGGGTGATGTCAGGAAGGTGCCTGCCTGCACTAAGATCTCCCGGTTTTCTGCGGTGACCGTCAAACCGCTGCGCGCAGTATTCGCAGCCTGCAGAGCATTGCCAAGGTCCCTGATATCAATGTTGTATCCCGACAGCGCCTGCGGATCGAGCACCACATGCATGACACGTGTCGGACCGCCGATGGTGTAGATATCCCGGGTACCGTCGATTCGCTTGAGTTCGGTTTCCAGGCCATGAGACACCAGGCTGAGCTCGTATGCCCCGACCTCGTCATTTTCCGACCACAGTGTTACCGCGATGACAGGAACATCATCGATACCTTTCGGTTTGATGATCGGCTGCCCCACGCCCAGATTCGCCGGTAGCCAGTCCTGGTTTGAATACAGCTTGTTGTAGAGACGAACGATGGCATCGGTACGGTTCTCACCGACCAGGAACTGCACGGTAAGCACGGCCATACCCGGTGTCGATGTCGAATAGACATGATCGATACCGCTGATCTCCGAGATCACCTGCTCTGCCGGTGTAGCTACCAGGCTTTCGACTTCGGTCGCAGTGGCACCGGGAAAAGGGATAAATACATTGGCAAAGGTCACATTGATCTGCGGATCTTCTTCACGCGGTGTTATCATCACCGCGAAGATACCCAGCAGCACGCCGACCAGCGCCAGCAATGGCGTGATCTGAGTAGTTAAAAAATGTTTGGCGGTATTGCCGGAAATACCCAGCTTATTCATGAGCTGACTCTGCCTTAGGCTGACCTGTATTCAGCTGACGACGTTGCTGCATCAGCTCGATACCCGCCTTGATCGGATCCAGTGCAACTTTTTCTCCCTCGGTCAGACCTGATAAAACGATCAGGCTATCGCCGTTCTTCCGTCCCAGGCGAACATGTCTGAAGTTGATCGTACCGTCATCGGCTATCACGTAGACAGCGGTTAACTCGGAACGGTAAACGATACTCCGCTGTGGCACCTGCAGCACCTGCTTCTCACCCGTAACCAGCGATGCCTTGACGAACATACCGGGGAATAAACCCGCGATACCTTCCGGCAGATCGAGTCGGACTTTGAAAGTGTTAGAAGCGCGGTCAGCGATCGGGAAGATGGTTATCTTATCAACAGCGACCTGGACCTGATCACCGCCGAGGCCGGCTTCAGTGTAGACGAAGGCCTTACCGAATACCCGGATCTTGTTGATCAGTTTCTGCGGCACATCGACATTCACCCTCAGCTTGTCCAGTGAAACCCCGGTCATGATCTTTGCACCGGTCTGTACATTTTCACCGACCTCGACATGACGCTCGGTGACGATACCACTGTAAGGCGCCTTCACCCGGGTATAGGATAATTGCTCACGTGCTTCTTCAAGACTCGCCCTGGCAGAATCCAGGCGCGCTTTAGCAGCGGATAATGCATGTGTAGCGTCATCCATCTGGGATTTGGATACCACTTTTTTGGCATAGATATCCTCGATCCGCTCAAACTCATCCTGCGCTTTTGACAGGTTGGATATGGCTTCCTGCTCACCCGCCTGTGCTTTTTTCAACTGCGCCTTCTGCGACACATCTTTCAGATGAACGATGACCGTACCCTTTTCGACAAAATCATCGACGTCGACCAGTATCTTCTGGATGGTGCCTGATGTCTGTGCGGAAACCGTCGCTTTATTGATTGCTTCAACGACACCGTCGATACGAAACTCACGGCTCAGCAAGTCCATACTAACGACAGCAGTTGCCAGCTTATCCTCAGTATTATCCGCCTGCGCAGTTGTCGCCTGAGCCAGCATCAGTACCGATAACAGGCCCAATAGCAAAACTTTGCATGAAAGATAACGACTTCTCAGTACAGGTCCAGAATTAATCATAGTTCCGCCAGGGTTGTAAGATCACGCTACGTATATTAGAGTTTTCTAATATATAGAGTCTTTCTAATAAGTCAATGGTTTTTCTATATTTAATCAAACAAAAACAGATAGTACGCTGTAATGACTAAATTTTAAACTCTGCCGCAGATAAAAACTGCGTGCTGCTGAATTAGTAACCGCTTTACATATTAGCAATCATTTTTGCGCTGACGCCGGTCGCCTCAGATTTTTTAGAACGGGGTTCGAATGAATGCCCGAGATAGAGCCCATAACCCAGCCATTTATACAGGAAACGATTTAACTTCCATTTGATTTTGATCGCTTTTTCCGGGATGTGGTCGTAATGCAGGCGACCATGTTTGAGGTGGCCGGTGAGCACTTCGACCTGGTTGGCATCATGATAGATGCGCAAGGTCAATGCAGGCTCAGCAACGGCTTTTTCACTATCATCGAAATAATAGGTAAGAAAGACCGTGGTAGTGAATTTTGTACGTTCGAGAATTTTCAGATGCAGGGTAAGACACCCCGGTAACTGCGAAACATTATCTTCCGGTAATTTATCCAGCCTGGGGATCAACCTGCGCAATCGCATGTAGTTGTTCTCATACAGGTCCATGAGACTGACGAAACCACGTGGATCAACATCTTCACAACCGTAACCGGCGGGGCTGATATTTTTCGAGAGTTTCATGATCGCTGATGATAGCCAGTGTGGATGACTACGCAGACCAGTATGGCGTCTCGATGCCATCACCGAGATCGGCCCTGATCAGGCGGTCACGCACTTCAAGCAACTTCTCGATCAGCGCAGGTTCCGCTTTCTCGTAGGCATCAGCATCAGGGACACGTTTGACCACGACACCCAGCAGCTCGGTGATAGCATTTCCGATCGAGTTCTGGCTGATGGTAACGATCAGGTCTCCCTCATCATTCCTGTAGATCAGTTGTTTGAATGCCGGCTGCCAGCGGATAGCATTGGCATATTTAGCATCGGTGATGCACTGGTCTCTAACTTTCTTTGCCGAGCTCATGAAATCATTGTTGAACAGCAGGATACTTTCGATCTGCTCCGGGAAATAAGAGCCGTCTGGGACCGGTGCGTTGCGGGTAGACACCTGGGTAAAAAAGGCCCGGTAGAAATCGATAAAACCTTTCAGGATCTGATCGTATTCCTGCCAGAAATAGATGTCTTTCAAAGCATCGCTACCGCCCTGGATCTTCCAGCTTGGCAACCCCTGCGGGTAACCTGTCAGCTCTATCTTGGAGGAACCCTTGCTGGTCTGTTTCAGGATATTGAAATCCAGTGATGAGAAAAAGTCACTGTATACGTCACGCATATAGGCCTGAAACAGGCTGTGCTGGCCGCCATCGGTCAGGTTCGGATCATTAGAATCTGCGAACTTCGCATCACGCAGCTGCTTCTTATCAAAGCAGATAAAATGATTATGCAACATACGGATACTGGGCACACCGGGTGATGTCAGTGGCCAGGTCGCATCGAGACTGGCCTCACCGGCAAGGATCAGGGCTTCATCAGGATCAGGAAATTTCTCGTTCATATACTGGATGATGATCTGGTTCATCCGGTTCCAGGACTTTTTCGTCACCTCTGGTACCTGGGTACGGCGTACCGGCCTGCCAAGCGGATCGAGGATCGATTTTGAAGTGTTATAGATAATTGATGTGTCAAAGACGTTGCTGTGGCCCAGTGCTTTCCTGTACAGCAACAGGTCTTCCGGGTTTTTTAACAGGCCATTATTGTTCGACAGATCATTGAGGTTCTCTGTACTGTTAAAAAACTCATTCGGCGCCATACCTTCCGGCACATCGAGCGGAATTGGCCGAAATGGTGTAACGATTTCTCTTGGTCCTGACTGCACTTTCATCTCCAAAATGCTATTGCTGCTTGTGACAGCTTAATTCGATAACAAACGATTATAACTGTTAATTCAAGATAAACGAATAACAGCGAAAATTAGATTTATTTGTTAAGCTGAGAATGATAATCAACATTTAAACTTTTCATAAACAATGTCTACCAAGCATATCAATCGCCGTCACTTTCTCAGCCTGCTCTCTTCTGTCGCAGCCGGATCTACACTCGGCTTACCGTTGACCGGATGCACTCACAAGGAGCTGTTAAATCCGGATGAAGACATTTTATTATCAGGGGGAAATTACAGCGAGTTTGGTACACCTCATAAAGCCCTGATCATCATCAATCCGGTACAGAAAGAAAAACGCCTGGTGCAGTGTGACTTCATCCCACATGAGATCATCATCCACCCTGAAGATAAATATACCGTCTACTGTTTCGAAAGAGATGGTGTCAATGCCTGCACCATCAACCTGCGGACTTTGAGCGTGGTGCAGAAGTTTCGATGTACTGACGATCACCAGTTTTCCGGTCACGCCGTTTTCAGCAAGGATAACAAGTTTATCTACAGCATCGAGACCGAGCAACAATCGCAACAGGGCAAGATCAATATCCGTGATGCTGCCACGTTCGAAAGTGTCAGACTGCTGCCGACACTTGGACTGAGCCCACATGACTGCCAGCTGCTAGAACAGGACATACTGGTTGTCAGCAACACCGGTCAGTCCGAATCGAAGTTTCATCAACCATCACTGGTCTATATAGACATGAAGACAGAGAAGCTTCGGTCACGCCAGAAACTCGATGACGATAGACTTGATGCCGGACACTTCTACGTCAGCAAAGACAACACCCTGGTGGTTGCTTCAGCACCGGTAAAGACTGCTGCAAAAAATATCAGTGCAGAAAGTATAACCGGCGATAAGCTCGGTGGCGTAAGCATAAAAGTTACAGACCTGCCGCTTATCACAATGACTGAACCCGCAGCGGTGGTTCAACGCATGCGGGGTGAAGCACTGGGCATAGCCATCAATAATAAAAATGGTATCGCTGCAGTCACA
>CBDUKK010000029.1:0-10524 GCA_965367795.1 uncultured Gammaproteobacteria bacterium | reverse complement strand
CTGAAAATGAACGTTTTCAGTTGCCTTTTCATTGGTGATGATGTCTGTATCAAATAGTTCCTGCAGTGCTGTAATCACTTCCTGAACCAGGACTTCGGGTGCAGAAGCACCGGCCGTGACGCCGATCGATCTGGCACCGTCGAACCAGTTATGGTCGATATCATCGGCGCCGTCGATCAGGTATGCATTCACGTTTTTGTTCTCGGCGAGTTCACGCAGACGATTCGAGTTCGAGCTGTTTGCCGAACCGATGACCAGGAACACATCGACCTGGTCAGCGATCTGTCTCACTGCATCCTGCCGGTTCTGGGTGGCGTAACAGATGTCATCTTTTCGCGGTCCATTGATCTTCGGGTATTTTTTCCGCAAGGCATCGATGATGTTTTTCGTGTCGTCGACCGATAAGGTGGTCTGGGTGACATAGGCCAGGGTATCGGGGTTTTTTACTTCCAGCCTGTCTATATCCTCGACGGTTTCGACCAGGTAGATCTCACTGTCAGGATTTGGCTGGTATTGTCCCAGGGTACCTTCCACTTCAGGATGGCCGGCATGACCGATGAGTATCACGTCTTCGGCGTTTTTTTCGTGGCGAGCGACCTCGAGGTGTACCTTGGTGACCAGTGGGCAGGTCGCATCAAAGATGCGCAGTTTGCGTTGTTGCGCTTCGTTGCGTACTTTTTGTGAGACGCCATGGGCGCTGAATATGACGGTGGCGCCATCAGGGATCTCGTCGAGCTCTTCAACGAATATCGCACCTTTTTTTCTGAGGTCACTGACCACGTAACGGTTATGCACGACTTCATGGCGCACGTATATGGGGGCTGAAAAGATCTCCAGTGCACGCTCGACGATTTCGATGGCGCGGTCGACTCCGGCACAGAAGCCACGCGGATTGGCGAGATAGATATCCATGGCTGTGCTTATTTTATTTCAGCTTGCGCATTGTTAACACTCAGGATGTCGACGGTGAAAACGATCTCCTGTCCTGACAGGGGGTGGTTAAAATCAATCTCTGCCATATCGCCTTTTATACTGAGTACGGTACCCGGGATCTCACCATCTTCCGGTGATTCGAAAGAATAGGACAAGCCGACTTCAGGGAGCAGGTTTTCAGGAAAATCAGACAGCGGCATTTCGTGGATATTATCTTCATCACGAACACCGAAGCCCTGTTCTGCAGTAAGCGTGAGGGTCTGCTTGTCGCCTTCCTTTAAACCAAACAGGGCGAGTTCCATGCCTTCCGTTACATCACCACTCCCCATGTTGATCTCCACTGGCTCATCATTAAAGCTGCTCTCGATCTCGATGCCATTGGTCAAGGCGATGCTGTAATGCATCAATACCAGGCTATGCATATTTATTTCATCGGTCATATCAGTCGTTTTTGCCTCGTCTGGTTTCCAGGATCATATCCAGGATCAATAACCCTGCACCTAAGGTTATCGCGGAGTCAGCGATATTAAATGCCGGAAAATAATAGCTAGCATAATAGACCTGTATGAAATCGACAACTTCCCCGGTGAGTGCGCGGTCGATCAGGTTGCCTATGGCGCCACCCAGGATAAGAGCGATGGCGATCTGAAGGATATGGTTATGTTTTTGATCATCATCCTTTGATATCTGTTTTAACCAGAAAAAGAGGAAGATGCTGATAACCGTTGAAAGCCCGGTGAATAAAATTCGCTGCCAGCCACCCGCGTCACTGAGGAAGCTAAATGCTGCACCCTTGTTGTACATCAGCGTGAGATTGAAAAAGCCGGGTATCACTGCAACCGGTTTGTGCAGCAGCAGTTCTGCCTCGGCGATATATTTAGTCAGTTGATCCAGTGCGACTGTTAGAACTGATAGCCATAACCATTTCATGATACTTGCCAGTGTCAGGTGCTAGTAGCTTCAGGCAAAAGCGCGTTGTTCGCCGTTGCCGGCAACATTCTCTACGCAGCGGCCACAGAGTTCCGGGTGCTCATCGTTACTGCCGACATCGTCTCTGTGGTGCCAGCAACGAACACATTTCGTGTCTTCAGATGCTGCTGCTTTTATCTTGATCGTCTGGCCACTTTCTATGGTCGTTTCGATACAGCCATCATCCGCCTGATCGAGGCCCTTGACGCTTGCTTCAGAGGTGATCAGTACGAATCGTAACTCTTCCTGCAATGACTCAAGATCTGCTCGTAGTGTATCGTCGACAAACAATGTGACTGTCGCGTCGAGTGAAGAGCCGATGGTCTTGTCAGCACGTAAGGCTTCCAGCTCTTTGCTTACCGCAGAGCGGACTTCAAGAACGGTTTGCCAGAACGCCATGTTCATTTTTTCACTGTCATCGAGCTCAGATAATTCGTCATACCATTTTTCCAGTAATACCGACTCACTGCGCTGTCCCGGTATCGATTTCCATAACTCGTCCGCGGTGAAGCTCAATATCGGTGCCATCCACCGGCACATCGCTTCAGCGATGTGATACAGCGCGGTCTGGGCAGAGCGGCGAGCGATACTGTTACTCTGCGTCGTGTACTGGCGGTCTTTGATGATGTCGAGATAGAAGCCACCGAGGTCGACCGTGCAGAAATGCTGCAGTTTCTGGTGGATCAGGTGGAAGTTAAATTCCTTATAAGCGGCGATGATCTCGTCCTGTAACTCCAGCGTCCTGGCGACCGCCCAGCGGTCCAGTGACAGCAGCTCAGTGCTGTCCAGTTTATCGCTGGCAGGGTCAAAGCCATTCAGGTTGGCCAGTAAGAAACGGGCAGTGTTTCTTATGCGGCGATACGAGTCAGCACTGCGTTTCAGGATCTCGTCAGATACTGTCATCTCGTTGCTATAGTCACTGCCGGCGACCCACAGGCGCAGGATATCAGCGCCCAGGGTGCCGACGATTTTTTGTGGCGCGACCACGTTGCCAAGGGATTTCGACATCTTCTTACCCTGGGCGTCTACCGTGAAACCATGGGTCAATACTTTCTTATACGGTGCTACGCCGTTCATGGCCGTTGATGTCAGCAGTGATGACTGGAACCAGCCGCGGTGCTGGTCAGAGCCTTCGAGATACAGGTCGGCAGGAAATGGCAGCTTGGCACGATGGTTTAACACACAGGCGTGGGTGACGCCGGAGTCAAACCAGACGTCGAGCGTATCAGTCGTTTTTTCATACTGCTCAGCGTCAGCGCCAAGCAGTTCCTCGGCCTGCAGTGAGAACCATGCTTCGACACCTTGTTGTTCTATTTTTTTAGCAACCTGTTCGATCAGGGCCTGTGTGTCCGGGTGTAGTTCACCGCTTTCTTTATGGACGAATAAGGTTATCGGAACACCCCATGTGCGCTGCCTGGAGATACACCAGTCAGGCCGGTTTTTGACCATGCTCTCGATACGTGCCTGTCCCCAGTCAGGTAACCAGGTGGTCTCCTTGATCGCTTTATTTGCCAGTTCTCTCAAGCCGGCCTGGTCCATGCTGATGAACCACTGTGGTGTGGCACGAAAGATGATCGGGGTCTTGTGCCGCCAGCAGCAGGGATAACTGTGCTGCATTTTCTCATGCTTCAGCAGGACGTGGTTTTCTTCGAGTTTCTCGATGACCAGAGGATTCGCTTTGCTCACATGAACACCGGCAAACAATTCTGTGTCCGGCAGGAACAGCCCGTTACCAGCCACCGGGTTATAGACTTCGAGTCCATAGCGGTTGCCGACTATATAGTCATCCTGGCCATGGCCGGGTGCAGTGTGTACCGCGCCGGTACCGGTTTCAGTGGTGACGTGGTCGCCCAGGATAATCGGCACCTGTTTGTCATACAGCGGATGTTTGAGCAGCAGGTTTTCCAGTGCCTGGCCGAGGCAGCTGGCAAGTCGTTGTGACTTTTCAAAACCATAACGAGCAAGGGCGCTGTCGGCCAGAGAGCTCTCCAGGATAAGACGGACGGGTCCCTGGGCGGTTTCGACCTGGATCAGTTCATAGCTGAAATCCGGGTGCAGCGCAACGGCCTGGTTGGCTGGCAGGGTCCACGGTGTCGTGGTCCAGATGATGGCGTTGATATCACCCTTGCCATCACTGCAGTCGAAGGCTTTCTCGAAATCGCTGTTGTTGACCGCGCTGAACATGACGTCGATCGCGGGTGATTCCCTGTCCTGGTATTCGACTTCTGCTTCAGCCAGTGCGGAACCGCAATCCAGGCACCAGTGTACCGGTTTGCTGCCCTGGTGCAGGTGGCCTTTGTCGATGATCTTGCCCAGGCTGCGAACGATATTAGCCTCGAACTGGTAGTCCATGGTGAGATAGGGCTTATCCCAGTCACCCAGTACACCCAGGCGGATGAAGTCTGAGCGCTGGCCATCCACCTGTTTTGCCGCATATTCACGGCATTTTTCACGAAATGTTTTGGCGTCGACCTTATTTCCTGGTTTGCCGACTTTTTTCTCGACCATCAGTTCGATGGGCAGGCCATGACAGTCCCAGCCAGGTACATAACGGGCATCGTAACCATCGATGGTATGACTTTTTACGATGATGTCTTTCAATATCTTGTTTACCGCATGACCGATGTGTATGTCGCCGTTGGCATAAGGAGGACCATCATGTAAGACAAAGGTAGGACGGCCATCACTGGTTTCACGAATCTTTTGATACAGGCCAGAGTCCTGCCATTGTTTGAGCATTTCTGGTTCGCGATTGGCGAGGTTGCCGCGCATCGGAAAATCGGTATCGGGTAGATTGAGTGTTGCTTTGTAGTCGGTCATAAAAGTCAGTGATTTGTTATAGGTAAGCAGGTAGCTGTTCGGGCTTCGAGTATCGATGATTGCTCAGCCCGTTGTCCTCACTGCGTGATATCTGTTTCTAAAAGTTTTCGAGCCTGTTCGCAATCAAGTTTAATCTGTTGTTTTAAATCATCAAATGAATCAAATTTCTTCTCATCACGGATCTTGTGCTGGAAAGTAACACATACCCGCTCACCATAGATGGTCTGGTCGAAGTCAAATAGATGGACTTCGAGCTGGACATGCTTGCCATCGACGGTAGGCCTGCGCCCCACGTTCGCGATACCTGCAACATCACCGTGTTTCTGGCTGTGCATGGTAACAGAGTATACCCCATGAAGTGGCGTTTCTGAGCGCCTTAAGTGGATATTCGCTGTCGGGAAACCGATGGTTCTACCGAGTTTTGCGCCGTGATTTATATGGCCGCATATCTGGTAGTCTCGCCCCAGCATCCTGTCGGCATCATCGAGCCGATTGTCGATCAGTGCCTGTCGGATCAGTGAACTGCTGACGCGGTTCTCATCGATACAGTGTGATTCAATACTGCTGACGGCAAACTGATGTTTTGCGCCGAATTCTTTCAACAGGGCAAAGTCACCCTGGCGGTCGTTGCCAAAACGAAAATCATCGCCGATTATCACCGCTTTTATGCTGAGTCTGTCGACCAGGATCTGTTCGATGAAATCCGCTGCGCTCATGCTGGCCAGGGACTGGTTGAAATTTAAAAACATCAGGTATTCCGGACGTATAGTCGATGGAAAACTGCTAAGTACCCGTATCTTTTCATTTCTATTCATCAGCCGTGCCGAGCTTAGATTATCTTTGGCAAAATACTCGCGTGGTAATGGTTCAAACGTCATCAGGCAGCGGTGTGTCTTCAGCCGTTTTGCTTCCGTGTTCAGCTGTTCCAGCATTTTCTGGTGGCCAAGATGCAAACCGTCGAAGTTGCCGATGGTTATGACACTGTCCTGGTGTTTTTTCTGGCAGTTGTGCAGGCCGCGGATGATTTGCATGTCGAATTAACTGGATTAACGCTAAAAGCGCATATCCTACCAGATATGATGCGATAACTGACCGTTATGGACGATTTATCAACTTGATCTAGCTGGTTTTTTTGAGCTGATGCGGGCGTAATCCCTGTAACCAGAGCATGATGAAATAGACCAGGGCAGCGGAAATAATGATGACGGCGAGGTTTGTCAGGCGCTCAGTCAATTGCCACTGGCTCCATTGAGCAGCATTCGGGTTAAGCCAGATGACGCTAGCAGCCATCGCCGTGGTCGCGATAATGATGCGAAATATCCAGGCCAGCCAGCCACTCTGGGGCGTAAAGATATTCGTCTCACGCAGGCCGTTGTATAACAGTATGGCATTGATATAAGCAGACAGGCTGGTCGCCAGGGCCAGGCCGATATGTGGTGCCTCATAATCCAGCATCACCAGCGGCACGACAAAAGCGATGTTCATCACCATGTTGCACACCATGGCGATGATGCCGATGCGTACCGGGGTACGGGTATCCTGCCGGGCGTAATAACCGGGCGCCAGGATCTTGATGACGATCAATGCAGGCAGCCCGAGCATGTAGGCCATCAGGCTCAGGCTTGACATGTAAGTGTCGCTGGCGGTGAATTTTCCGTATTCGAACAGTGAAGACAATATCGGTGCGGCCATAATAAACAGGCCAACACAGGCCGGGATGGTGATCAGCGTGACCAGCCTTAATGCCCAGTTCAGGGTCTGGCTAAACTGTTCCGTCGAGGCACGTGCATGTTGCTGCGACAGGGTGGGTAATATCACGGTGGCGATGGCGATGCCCAATACCCCGAGAGGAAACTCCAGTAGCCGGTCAGAGTAATACAGCCAGGTGACACTGCCGGTGATTAAAAACGAGGCGATGACCGTATCCAGAAGCAGGTTGATCTGGGCCACTGAAGAACCAAAAATAGCTGGAATCATCAGGCGGACGATCTTCTTGATGCCTTCGTGACCGCGTTTTACTTTGGGTACTGGCATCAGGCCGAGTTTTATCAGTGAAGGAAACTGTATCAGCAGCTGCACGACACCGGCCAGTGCCACGCCCCATGCGAGTGCCATCAGCGGTTCGTCAAAATATGGCGCAAGGAAAAGAGCCGAAGAAATAAGGCAGATATTCAGCAGTACGGGGGTGAATGCAGGAACCGCAAACTGGTGGTAGCTGTTCAGGATGCCGCCGGCGAATGCCACCAGTGCGATAAAGAATATGTAGGGGAAAGTGATTCGCAGCAGGTCTGCGGTCAGTTGCAGCTGCGCAGCATCTTTGGAAAATCCGGGGGCAAAGACATAGACGACGACAGGGGCAAACAGCATACCCAGCAGTGACAGTACGAGTAAAAAGCCACCCAGAGTGCCGGCAACGTGATCGACCAGCTCTTTCAATGCTTGTTTGCTGTGTTTTTCTTTGTATTCGGCCAGTATTGGTACAAAAGCCAGTGAAAAGGCGCCTTCACCGAACAGGCGGCGCATGAAATTAGGGATCTTAAAGGCGACCAGGAAGGCATCTGTCCCCCCCGAGGCGCCAAAGATGGTGGCTAGCGTGATATCACGTAACAGCCCGAAAACCCTGGATAAAAGCGTCATTCCACCGACGGTAAAGGTGGATCGCAGTAATTTAGTGCTCAGGGTTTTCTCCGGTATTGGTCTATTGCGAGATTGTACCTGTTGCCCGCTTAATTCTAAACCACTATTTCCCCTGTGATTTATTGCTAAAGCACTAAATTTAATTGACAATTTGCTGCAAAACAGGCATCCTACGTGCTCTTTTTTTCAAGACGGTTTAAAACAGTGGCAAATACAGCTTCAGCAAAAAAACGCGCCCGACAGGCAGAAATTCATCGCTCACGTAATGTAGGTGTACGCTCAATGATGCGCACATACATCAAGAAAGTCTATTACGCGATAGAAGCTGGTGATAAAGCAGCGGCTGAAGCAGCATACAAAGAAGCGACACCTGTGATCGACCGCGTTGCCGGTAAAGGTCTTATCCATGCCAATAAGGCGGCGCGCACCAAGAGCCGTATGAATAATAATATTCGTTCAATGGCGTAAGTCTTACGTTCTTATTGAATAAAAAAGCCGGGCTGATTTTTCAGCCCGGCTTTTTTATTGGCTTTAACTTTCTTATCAGTTGTCCGAGTCCAGATCAACCAATCAGAGTTTCCTTTGCCTGGTTTATCTGTGCTGCCAAATAATCTGAGCCTCCGCGGTCAGGATGGATCTTCTGCATCATACGTCGATGTGCCTGGATTACCTCCTCTTTTGTGAAATCAGCTTTCAGACCAAGCACTTCCATCGCTTGTTGACGGCTCATGGCCTGTTTACCGCCGGGCGGCGGCGATTGGCTGTGCTTATTCTGCTGATTATTTTGCTGCCCCTTGTTCTGGAACATGCGGCTTACTAGCGGCAGGTATTTGAGAAACTGCATGGCACGAGGCAATAATGCTACCAGGCCGGCGATCGCAGCGGTGATCACATTGAGGTGTCCGGTGACGGCGAGTATCCCAAGCATCGCGACGATACTGATGATAATACTCCAGAAGATCATCTTCTTGCGCTCTTCGCCCTGGGCACGTGCTATTTTGTGCCACAGGATCAGGGCGATAGCCGCTACCGCGATTAGGATTATTAGACGTGCCATGTTATCTGCTGGTGATTATCAGTTCGCGGTATTTTGGTGTATTTTGAATATACTTGCTAGTGGATATTGGCGAGAGCTTCACTCTATGGTCAAATGCACTGATTTTTAATATTAGTCCTGGGTAATTATGATGAAAAAATTAGTTTGTATTTTAACTTTGATGGTTTTGAGCTCGGCTGCTAATGCAGAAGGGGCTATCGATGCAGAACGCATCTATCTCGGCGGCGGTCTTGGTTTTAACAGTTTGCCCGGTTATGGCAGTGCGCGCGGTTTTCAGTTTTTTGGTGGTTATGATTTTGCCTTCAAGTTGAATGATGATATCTCATCAGCAATCGAGTTGGGTTATATGGATACGGGTGAATTTGACACTTATAAAGGCCCTGGCAGTAATGAAGAGGTGAAGGGTCTCTGGGCGGCGATGGTCGAGTCTGTGCCATTATCAAATAAAACCGATATGCTGGTACGTCTGGGTTATGACTTCGGCGATGATGATGGTTTCCTGCTGGGTACCGGTATGCAATATAAATTCACCACTAAAGTTGCTATGCGTATGGAGTATATCGCTCGCCAGAACGTGAATAGCCTGCAGGCTAACGTATTGTTTCACTTCTAGTTCTGCTACCGCTTCTCTCAGCTGTATGTTTAACAGCGGTTCGCCAATAACTGCTTGATGACTGACCGCATCGAAGACATCCTGCACTTCTGGTTCGGGGCTTTTCCGACGCCGTATACTGCTGATGCGTCGAAGACTGATATGTGGTTTAAAAACGGTGCGGCTTACGACAGTGAGATCTTCATAAACTTCGGTGTCGATTACGATAGGGCGATCAACGGTGAGCTGGATCACTGGGTCGATTCTTATCGTGGTCGCCTGGCACTGATCATATTACTCGACCAGTTTTCCCGCCATATCCATCGTGGTACGGCACAGGCTTTTTCCCAGGATGGAAAGGCCCAGGCCCTATGCGTCGACGGTATTGGTGCAGGGGATGATGCCAGGTGTCACGCTGTGGAGCGCAGCTTCTTTTATCTTCCGCTTGAGCATGCTGAAGATATCGAAAAACAGGAGTTGAGTGTCAGGGCATTTGCGCAGCTGGTACAGGATGTACCAGAGCAGTATCAGAAATCTTTCGAGTCAAGCTTGAGTTTTGCCAGGAGCCATCACTATGTGATCGAAAAGTTCGGACGATTCCCCGAGCTTAATGAGATCCTTGGCCGGGGAAGCACGGCTGAAGAGGTCGAGTTCATCGCAAGCGGAAAATATTCATTCCTGTAACTCAGGTGCCGGTAATATACTGGTCTCGCAGCTCACGCCTCAAAATCTTACCGACATTGGTCTTCGGCAGTTCTTCGGTAAATACGACCGACTTAGGAACCTTATAGCTGGTCAAACTTTCGCGGCAGTATTCTCGCAGTGCCTCTTCGGTCAATGAGTGATCTTTTTTGACCACGATAGCCATCACCACTTCACCACTGTGTTCATCGGGTTTTCCGATAACACCGACTTCGAGTACGCCCGGGTGTGAAGCGATTACCTCTTCGACCTCATTGGGAAATACATTGAAACCGGAGACCAGGATCATGTCCTTCTTGCGGTCAACGATCTGCACAAAGCCGTCTTCATCCATGAAGCCGATGTCACCGGTATGTAACCAGCCATCATTGCTCAGGACATTAGAGGTCTCTTTTGCTCTTTTCCAGTATCCCTGCATCACCTGTGGACCGCGTATGCAGATCTCACCCTGTTCGCCCAGAGCAAGCTCGTTCCAGTCATCATCCTGCAGGGTTACTTCTGTCGAAGAGATCGGCAGGCCGATCTTGCCATTAAACTCTTTCAGGTCCATCGGGTTCATACAGGCCGCCGGAGAGGTTTCTGTCAGGCCGTAGGCTTCGATAAGCGTGGTGCCGGTAACTTCTTTCCAGCGTTCGGCAACGCCGCGTTGTACGGCCATGCCGCCGCCGAGGGCAAAGTTAAAGTTAGAAAAATCGATGGTTTTGAAATCAGGATTATTTAACAGGCCGTTGAATAAAGTGTTGACGCCGGTGAGCACGTTAAATTCGGTTGCTTTGAGTTCTTTTACGAAACCTTTTATGTCACGGGGATTGGT
>CBDUKK010000028.1:0-10602 GCA_965367795.1 uncultured Gammaproteobacteria bacterium | reverse complement strand
ACCGCATGACTGGCGAGATAAGCTATGGCCGCATCCCGGCTGGCTCTGTTGTGGTATCAGGTAACCTGCCCTCTAAAGACGGCAGCTACAGCCTTTACTGCGCAGTCATCGTGAAACAGGTGGACGAAAAGACTCGCGGCAAAGTTGGTCTGAATGAACTGTTGCGTGATATTGACTAGGTCGAACTGCAGAGGCAAAGAGAGCACAGGTGTTTTCAGGTTACTGTTATTGCGAGCAGAGCGTGGCAATGACAGAATAATAAAATTATTTTCTCCTTGCCCTCTGTGTCTCCGTGGTTAGCTTTTCTTTTCAAAGGTTTTAAACATGATAAAAATTTACGGCATCCCCAACTGCGACACCATGAAAAAAGCCCGCAAGTGGCTGGAGAATAATAACCTGGAATACGAATTCCACGATTACAAAAAATCCGGTGTGCCGGATAAAAACCTGAAGCAATGGGTCAAGAAAGCCGGATGGGAAATGGTTTTAAATAAACGCGGCACCACATGGCGCAAGCTTGATGACGAGATTAAGAACAATATCGATGAAGCCTCCTCTATCCAGGTCATGCTGGATAACCCCAGTGCGATCAAGAGACCGATCCTGGAAAGCGGCAAGATTCTGCTGATCGGGTTTAAAGAAGACGAGTACAACTCGCTTAAATAATACCAATTGTACAAATATTATCGGTAATAACCGTTTGTCGGATACAAACAACCTCAAATAGACTGATTCTTACTGCTTGTGTTACCCTGTTGATGTTACTTCGCACTTGATCAAGATTGCCGGGAGAGAACCATGTCTGCAACCATCAAACATGAAGCTTGTTTTTTGTTAATTGGATATGTAACAGCAATAATGTTTTCACGTCGTGCAATAACGCTGCTTCTCGTATCACTGGTTTACGCCTGCAGCAGTGATGGCGGCGATGGCAATGATGGCGGCGACAGTGGCAGCAGTAACAATCAAACTGCGTGCACAACCGTTCATATCGTCAATCTTGCGCAAGACTCAAAATCCGGGCTCTCCTGCGCACTTGAAACCAGCGATGAGAAAATAGCGAACTGCGTCGAAGAAGAAATAACGGACGCGTTCGACTCTGCCTGTCTGGGCGCATTTGATGTCTTCGTGCCAGGCACTAATGATGAAAATGGCTCATGGAAACACTTCAATAGCATGTTCTCCCGTGATACCGGCCGGGCTTACCTCTCACTGCAATATCAGGAAGAACCCAAAGGCGCACTCTACGATCAGGGCGTCATCGATGGCAACAATGCACTCAAATCTTTACTCTACACGCTGAGAAACCGTTTTAATAATGCCGATGTCAGGATCTTCGGCCACAGCAAAGGTTCTCATATCGTTGCGCTGGTTGCCGACGAACCGGACTATGCAAATATGGACTTTTTTGCCTTTGCCCAGGCCGGCCGCACCAGCGTCGATATCGATGGCATTGGCGGTTTGTCAAAAGGTAAACGTGGCCTGGCCGGCTACATCCACAAGTTAAGCAGTAACCTCGTGGGTATCACCTGGCAGAACGATGAAGTCCAGTACTATACCGGTGTCGGAACGAATGGCGTACTCTTCGCTCCGGAAAAATGGGAGTTCCCAGGTTACGTAAGCCAGGACACGGCGGGCGGGCTATTAATCAATGCCTTGTTTAAAAACTTTCGTATCGATCATCACACCAACTACGGTGGACAATTCACCGAAGGCTTGTCTCAGAATGACATTGCGCTCGGTGAGGGTTCAACTGACCCACGTCACCCCTATTGTGCGACGGGCGATAAATTTTCCTGGCTCAATCCAGAGTGCGGTTTACAGCAGGTCAAAAATTTTCCGTACTTCTGGGGCAATGAAGAATGTCGACAGCTGGCCTTTGAGGCTATGGATATAAGAAATACCGGCGACAGGTACTATATCGGCAACTCCGGCCCCAGGACTGCCGGCTGCAGCGATAATGTTGGCACGGTTCAGGCGAGATACCGTCTCGACTATCGGCTGGACCTGGCTGATCAGGAAGATTGTCGGTATGACCTGAAACTTGAATTCCAGGGGCTTAACTTTGCTGGCCAGCCTTACATACGAGGCAATGGCGGCACCATATCCGTGTCATCTGCATATGATACAGGCTGGACCTACAAGACAGGGACAGTAAACATTCCTTACCACACAAAGATTTATGTCACCGCCAAGATGGTGGAGATCGGCTCGGGCATTCTGCATGACTGCGGTCATCTGACTAATGCCAGTGAAAGCTATATCAATAAGCTTAGCGTCACCTTCACCCACCCTGGATCAGGTGAGCGTATTACCCGGACCCTGATCGGCCTGAATGAAGCTAGCAGCTACAATATCTTCGGTGTAAAAATCACCGGTAAAAACGATGTTGCATGGGAAAAATACAACGACCCGAATGACAGTAAAGACACCTGGGATATGTTTTACCATAGCGACATACTGCATCCCTCAGTGATGATTAAAGGGGACACGGATGAAAACAGAAAAGGCTACTTTTACAAGCGGCTGCACCTGATCGACTAGATGACTATTTAATAGCTTTCGAATTGACTACTTCAATGCTCTCGAATTCTGACTCCAGCCAGCGAAACATCATCTTCCTGGCATAGGGTTCTGCCCTGCCATCTTCCGCCTCACTATCACGACGCATCATGGTTAGCACCAGTTCTATCTTCACCGAATCCGGTGTGTAATGCCGTGCCAGCCTTTCGCCAGCATCAGCCTGGTTGGGACGTACCTTTGGTAATGAAAACGCCATGGTCTGAATCGACTGGAACTGTACCGATGAAAATATCGGGCGTAACTTCGACTGGATTGTCTCACGTGCAAGTTTTGATACCAGCCATGCCACCTGCTCTGCTGAAGCGATCAGGTCCGGGTCGACTTCATCCAGTGTTTTAAAAAACTCGATCGCCGGATAATAAGCTGTTTTATTTTTCTTCTCGTACTCGTCGGCTATGGCAGCGAGAGTCTGGCCGATGATATCTGCGGAACACGGTAGATATTGTCTTAGCTGCTCTGGTTTCAGCTGCACTTCTACAGACACCAGTACTTTATCAAAACGCATGATCGAAGCCGATATCAGCTTTGCAGTATACGCAGCTGTTCGATTATCCGATCAGTCAGCGGCTTTATCTTTTTACGCATAACCGTGCCGATAGCATCACTGCGGGAAAATATAGGGTTGACCAGTTTCACGCTCAGGCACGACAGCACGGTCATGGCAGACAGGTATTTCGCTACATCTTCAACGCGACCCTGTAACGAAGCGACAACGTTATTCTGCGCCTGGCTGTCACCACAACACAATGTTTGCGCTTCACAACAGATCGCCTCGATATCATCATCAGTAAATTTTTCTGGCAGGATAGTTTCAAAGTACTTTGATATTGCTTCGAGCAATGAAACCACAACATCCTGGTTCCCCGGTTTCTTCAGTGCGTCCTCTACTGTTTTAACGAAGGCCTGACCTTTTTCACTCAACACTTTTTCCAGCATCAATGCATAAGGGTTAGCCTGCTGGAGTAATGGTTCCAGTTGCTGTTTGATTACCTCATAGTTCTCATGTGCATCGACTTCGACAGGAAGGTCATCAGCACAGGCATGTAAGAAGCCGACATAAAAACTGCGTTTGCTCTTGGTTTTCGACCAGAGTTTTTCTTTTTCCTGCTGACTGATAAGCCCTGGCTGCAATACCAGCCGGACTGATTCGATGATGTCGCTCTGCTCTTCTTCAAAGGGCAGAAACTCGAGCAGGAATTCCGCCAGCTCCTTACCGGTCTCGCCTTCGACGACCGCCTTTTTCTCCAGCATGCGCCGAGCATTCTCTGAAGTTGGCATCGCCCACCATGCACGTGCCGCAAGTTCGTCGGTAAGACCGGGAGCATGTACTGCAGCGACGACCGCTTCAGGCTCACCCAGTAACAGCAGCTGCGCCAGGCTGTCATCACGTGCCTGCCCCATGCGTGTCCAGCGCTTCAGGTAAACGGGATATCCGCCCGGTGAACCCATGACATGCGTACTGAACAATGCCTTGATCTCCTTGATATAAGGTTCGTCCTTGCCGATGGCATTCAGCGGTACTTTTGCTTCACCTTTCGCCGTCAGTGCAAACACGGTCATCTTGGACTCATCGATACGTACCGCATGCAACTCCTGCGATAGCAGGACGTTAAGACGTAGATTATCTTCTGCTGAAAGTTCCATTTATAAAACCATGTTAACCACGGAGACACAGAGTTTTTTGATGTTGTAGTACATGTATTAATCAATGAGCTTTAGATATTTGTCAGAATTAATTAAAAAATAATTCAGTTATCGCTGTACTCTGTGACCTCTGTGGTTGAAGAATTGCTTTTCGCTGTCGCCATTTAATTCAGCTGCACGCGGACACCAAATGGCACCGTCGCTTTACCTTTGACCAGCCAGGTCACTGGAAAATTAGGTTCTATTTCAGGGAACAGGCCTTCAGCATCGGTGAAATAGACCAGCAGGTCTGGTGCCTGGTCCTGCTCTTCTACCCACTCGAACACTGGCCTGAAGTTGGTACCACCGCCACCGCGTATCTCGACATCGAACTGGAATGCATCCCATGCTTCGAACCGCCAGGGACAACCGTAGTTTAATTTCGAATCGCAGGTCAGCAGGGTCACGCTGGCGCGTACCTGGCTCTTGATAGCATCGATCTCGGAGATAAATTCCTGGATCTCTTCCTGGTCTATCGAGCCGCTGGTATCGACTGCAACGACGATATTGGTCTCATTACTACGCATACTCGGGTAGACCGCAGGATCGCCCCTGCGAGAAGATGGCCTTGTATAACTGTAATCTTCACGTGCGGTGGCAGACATGTATCTTGCCAGGAGCATGCGCCAGGGCAGTTTAGGCTGCAGCAGATGATCGACCATTCGAGCCATCTCGCCTTCCAGCTTGCCCGACTGCAGTGCCTGCTGTGCGGCGCCGGCAAGACGCTGTTCCCACTGCAGGCTTAACTCATCTTCTTCCTGCGGTGACATTCCTGACGGCTGTGGTGCCAACCCACCCTTGCCGGCATCGTCCTGGTCTTTGTCCTGCTCGCCCTGACCTTCGCTCTGTTCGTCATTTTCTTTTTCTTTCTTGTTGCCGCCGCCGCTGTTATCCTGGCGTGACTGCTCATCATCATTGTCCGCGTCATCGGATTTTTTTTCATTCTCCAGATCACGCTCGCCTTCATTGTCGTTATCTTCGAGACAGGGATAGATCTCTTCTGCGGTCATGCCTTCATATTCACGAAGATGCATGGCATCAGGCGTCGGTTTGAGACCGTCATTGATCAACAGTGGATTCACTGCGTAGTCACAGGCCAGGTCCCAGCGAAGTTTTACCCGGTGGCCGCGGCGATGAAAGTGAGACAGCGCGCAGTGTAAGGCTTCATGTGACAATGCAAACTGGGTCTGTTCCTGGTCCAGCGCATCGATGTAATCACTGTTGTAATAAAATGTCTTGCCGTCACTGAAAGTCGTCTCACACCACTTGGGGTCTCCGGCGACCATAGGAAGGCGTAATACCAGTGCGCCAAGGAACGGCTTGTCCAGGATCAGCCGGGTTCTGGCAGTGGCCAGTTTCTTTTCTACGTCAGGGTAATCACTCATACACGCCACAACAACAAAGACAAGACAAAGGACCTTTATCTTGCGCAGATGGACGCAAATGAACGCTAATAAAAACTATTGTTTGTTTATTAAATTTGCGTGCATCTGCGTTCATTTGCGGAAAGTATTTCTTGTTTTAATACAGCATGAGGTCTGCAATTTTATCTGCCCAGCTGGCGAACTCGGGCACGGCAAAGATATCCTGACCGATAGCACGGTGCATATCAGAAACCATCATCACCCCCATCTCACGTTGTGGGAAACGGTTGGCATAACTCAGGATATTACCGTGCACCTGCATTGCATCATCGCTGTCCTTTGCACGGATAGCACGACCGACCAGCGCAGTCGCCACAGCATACTGCAGGTCGATCTCTTTCGGTGTCTCAACTTCTTCACCGTTGATGATCGCATCGAGATCCGGCATCTGATCGAGGCTGGCGATAAATGCAGCCAGTTCGATCCCCGCAGCTTTACCGACACAGGCCTGCAGCGCACCGGAGAATAATTCAGGGTGATCCTCGAACTTGTGCAGGGCACGATGGGCAAACTCCCATGAACGCGGTGACGGAAAAGCGACCGGGTTTTGTGATGCGTCAAACTCGAACAGCAGGTCCTGGCGGAAACGTAAAAAAGCGATCACACGTTCATCGATACCATTGGCATACGCCCAGGCAACCCAGTCATCCAGGTTGATATCGACTTCGTAATGTGAGAACCGGTTCGCCAGTGGTGCCGGCATGCTGTAGGTCACGCCACGGTCACCCTGGCGGTTACCGGCAGCGATGATCGCCCAGCCGTCGGGGACTTCATATTCACCCAGTTTTCGATCGAGGATCAGCTGGTAAGCCGCCGCCGAGACACTCGGCGGTGCCGAAGTGATCTCATCGAGGAACAATATACCTTTTTCACCGTGACGATTAGCGTCCGGCAACATCGCAGGCACGGCCCACTCGACAGAACTCTCGACTTTAAATGGAATTCCACGCAGGTCGCTGGGCTCCATCTGTGACAGGCGGATATCTATCAATGGTGTATCCTGCTCCTTAGCGACCTGAGCCACCATCTGTGACTTACCGACACCGGGGGCACCCCAGAGCATGACGGGGGTATGATGACCGCTCTGTGTACTTATATATTCTTTTTCTACAACTGTTAACAAGTGGGCTGGACGCATAGCTTTTTATATCTTCTAATTATTTCTTTTAAGTAACAATGGAAATTATCATTTTGGACATATCGGAGAAATCCAGTAATGTTAACTCTCACATCTTTTCTAGATGACAATCTTTAAAACTGTATATCATCAAATCCAGCAAGCTTATAAAGCCTTTTCGCTTCCTCTGGATTTTTTTCGACGCCATTACCTTCCTGGTACATCATGGCCAGTGTTGTCAGAGAACCGACGAGACCCTGCTCACCTGCCCTGGTAAACCACTTCACCGCTTCCTGGGCATTTTTCTCGACACATTCCCCTTCCATGTACATGAAACCCAGGCCGTGTTGCGCGATCGCATGCCCCTGTTCGGCGGCGGCTCGCATAAATTCAGCTGCCTTCGCTTCATTGGCTACCACGCCCAGGCCATTTTGATACATGATGGCACAACGGTGTTGTGACTCTGCATCACCATTCTCAGCTAACGGTCCTAAAAATTGCAGTGACTGTTTGAAGTTTTTTGCTTCAAAAGCGGCGATGCCACTGGAAAAACTGGCATCGATATCATCGATTGCAATATCATCATTCTGGTTTTCGTTCGATGTTTCTTCTGTCATGACCTTATTCGCTAGCAAAACAGTGAGTTTATCATGGCTGCAATGGACGCATATACCAACAAATATCTATAAAGAGCTTTATTCAACCTGATAATTTTTAAGGGTTTTTCGGTTACCGCCCATTTTATAACGGTACTGAACCTGGTACGTATCGATGGTCTGGAGTGTATTTTTCATATCCAGATGAATTCAGGCCAACCAGCATGATCCGGCACTAGAATATCTTTATAATCAATATCTTATACAATATACGTGGCTAGCCATACCTATAAAAATACGTATAACCGATAGCCCTACTCCCTCTAATGGGATATTAACTGCGCATTCCAAAATCAGCTCACACTAGGTATAATTTGCGCCCATTAATCGGTTGAGCTTATTAAGTTCAGTCAGGTGAAATTAGAAGTTGTTGCCGTTGTGGTTTCAACGATACATTATTAATTTAGAAGCCCTAGAGGATACTAAGATGAATCAAGATTACTACAATGCAGTAACCAAAATGGAAGAAGCTGGTGTTGATCCAGAATATATCGTTGGTTGGGAAGGCGGTTACGTTTTAAACCCACCTCGTGAAGAGCAACGTGTTACCGAAGCTTATGAAGCTGGTTACGAAGACGGTAAGGAAAAAAATGCTGATAACTTCAGCAACTGGGTTAAATAAGACATTATTTCACTCAAGTAAAAAGCCGGTACGGGTTTTCACCCGTACCGGCTTTTTTTATGTCCGAGCATAAAATGTCATTGCGCGCGGAGCGTGGCAATGACGTGTTTACTAATTCAAAGCATACCGCGCGTAACACGCTTAAACGCTTTCATCGCATCGGGAATCTCGATATCGATCACCTGGTCAGGCACCCATTTATTATCCTTCTCTCCCATCACCTCGCGCACGTGCTCGCCGACACAGCGACGCATCTGAAAACCCGGCTGATTATCGTCTTCAAAGGTAAAGTTGCTGTATTCACTCATGCGTTCGTTCATCAGGTTAATATAATCACTGCGAAAATCTGTTTCTTTGTCGTCTGAGACATCACGGCGGTTATCATGCATTGTTTTTGCCAGGTTCAATGCCAGCGCGGTGATCAAGGCCTGTCGATCTTCGGCAGAATAGTCTTTAGATGAGATCATGCGATCAACGACATGCACCAGAAAAGCGGTAAATTCAGCGATGACATCCAGGCGCTGAAAATGGGTATCTGTCTGAAATCCTTCATTTTCCATATGCATGACATTGGCACTGGCTATCTTCCAGAAGTTAAAGCTCAGAACACTGCCGGTTTCCTCCGGGGTTCGCTCTTTATTCTTGTCATTCCACTTGTTTTTAACTCTGATCTTCATAATAACCTCAATCGATACATAGGTACTGTCATGCGTGGAATAGTATACTGATACTGCTATTTATAAACTATGTTCCCAGAATGGATATTAAACAGTTAGCCAACGACGTCCAGTTAAATTGCCACATTTCTGATGCCAGGCATGCAGGTAACTATACGCTCTGTATCTACCTGCTAAAGATGCGTGAATTCTACCGCTGGGAACATCAGCACGCTTTCAGCGACAGCCTGTCCAAAGATGATATCGGCAGCTGGCTAAGCGAGCGTGAATCTTTATGGCAGCAGCTGGAAGATGAAAATTACAGCCCGATCCAGATCAACGATGAACAACATGATCCTTTCGACTCACATCTCATCAACGATGTACTCGAAGAAAAAAACCTGGTCTATAGCGGTGGCTACGGTGTAAAAGACAAGCCACATTTCTTTCTCGCTGAACTCGAGAGCCGGCAGCATATCAACGACTACAGCATCTATATCAGCGGTAAAGAATTTGCGCGTGACCTGACCTCGCCGCCTGCGATGAGCCACAATAATGTCATCTATATCCGCCGTGAATCATTCAAGCGTCTGATATGGGAACGCACCGATGAATGGCGCTGGAACAAACCGGAAAACGCCATGGCCCGAGCCATCCGCTGTTATGATTTTGATAATGACCTCGAAGGTGCATTATCCAGTATGACGAATAATGAACTGAATGCAGCCGTATTGCACGAGATCGGTGAGATACAGGCGGGCAAAAAACTCGCCGGCTGGCACCAGATGATGTCGGATATCACCTTCACGCAGGCGGAGATCATGGCACGAGCCGTACGAGACCATTATGCCGATACCATGCATACACTGCCTACGCTAATCGAGAACGATAATCACGCATCGATACATTTTTACTTTGCCAACCTGACCAATATGCGCAAGCATATCTTTCCTTCATTGATGGACGCCTATAACGAGTGGTGTGAAAATCACGATATAGCCACTATCGAGCAAACCGTGACCTCTTCTCTTGACCACTGGCAAGACTTAGCTGTGCAGATGCTTGCTTTACATCAACAAGATGCTGAGCAGTGCAGTGTTAGAATTGAGGCCCTGGTAAATGACAGTCACATATAATCGTTACTAAATATTGACTAATCGTGGTTTACAAACCGCTGCTACGAAGTGCGCCATGCCTGTAGGAGCCGCTTCTAAACCGCGATTACGCTCTCATCAAATATACTACTCAAAACTCGAACTAACACGACAATATGAACAAACAACAAACAACGATCCGCGAAGTAAAACCCGGCACTTTCATCTTTGAAAAAGAAGCCGCGCTGCCATTAGATATCTGCCAGGAGATGATCCGTCGATTCGAAGCAGATACCGAAAACCAGTACCCGGGCCGGATCGGCCAGACCTTTACCGAAGATCAGAGCATGAAACGCTCGACAGACCTGGTCACCAGTGGCAAGGAAAACTGGAAAGACCTGGACAACGAACTGTTTCGTTCTCTCGGCCAGGCAATAATAGAATTCCGTGAGACCTATCCGTTCTTCAAGGGTCCATTCAAAGATAACGGTTACGCCATACAGCGGACCAATCCCGGTGAGTATTACCACTGGCATATCGATGGTGGCAGTCATGACTTCGCTGACCGCCAGCTGGTTGCCGTCTGGTATCTGAACGATGTCGAAGGTCCTGGCGGTGAAACCGAGTTTTCCTGCCAGCAGGTTAAAATCAAACCACAGGCCGGTAAATTGTGCCTGTTCCCGCCCTTCTGGACACATGAACACCGCGGCGTAACCCTGGAAAAAGGCGTGAAGTATATTGCCACTACCTGGGTTGTTTTTGCCTGA
>CBDUKK010000027.1:0-10842 GCA_965367795.1 uncultured Gammaproteobacteria bacterium | reverse complement strand
TTATTTAGCTGTCAGCTGTCAGTTTAAACTACGGACTAACGGGTAGAGGTGTTCGGTCTCATCCTGAATACGCTGCAGAATTATTTCGAAGAGTTCATCAGTCGCATCCATGAATTTTTGGTGATCCTTGATCCTTAACTCACCCTTGCCTTTCACAGGGCACCAATGCTTTTCAAAATCACGCAGGATCTTTTTCACTTCGACCGAACCTGACATGAAATTCTTGGCAACGTTATTGACCTTTTCGTCCGGGCTGCCTAGCAGGTCGCTGTACATGTTTTTATCGACGGTATCGATGTGTTCCTGGACCAGTGACACATACTTTTGAAAGAGACCGCAGCATGAGTCTGTGTCGCACATGGAGCGATCCTTGAAAAGGTAACTGAGGACATTCGTTAGTTCGGTGATATGGTGATTTTGTTCATTGAGTTCTTTGTATGTAACCATTTCCAGCTCCCATTTGGTATTTTTTATATTTAAGACTGACTCTACAGCGATAATACGATGAAAAAAATGACATAAATCAAGATTTACAAATTTGTAACATTTTAGATGCTGTGCGGCATGTTATAAATAAAGTTTAGTACGAAGACTTGCTTGTTGGCCAATAACATCAGTGGTCAAAAATATTACTTTAAAGCAATATAATGTCATGCTAATGTTGAATCAGTGGGTGAATAATGGCGGGCAGGGAATAGCCTGTGAAGAGACTAAGTGGTGTTTTCATAATGACTGTAACGAAAAAAATAGCGCCTGGCATAAAGTATAAGCTTGGCTGTCCATTCGATCTTGATGATGATTCTGCATATCACGCCTGGCTGGAAAACAAGATGGATGATTATCCGCAGGATATCGAAGATATCATCGTCGAGGTCAACGACCCGAGAAAATTAAGCACCGCAGAATTTAAAGTTATCCGTGACCTGGTGAAAAAAACCAATATGGCCATCTATGCGGGCAACACGGGGGCTGACCCGGACAAGAAAATTCCTACTCTACTCGCACAGCAGTTCGATCTTGACTCGCCCGATGACAATATGGGAGCCGATGATGGTGTCACCGCGCTCAGGGTTGTTGGTGGCGACTGGCGCGGTGGTTATATCCCCTATACCAACCATTCGATTCGCTGGCATACCGATGGTTATTATAATCCCCCAGACCAGCAGATCAATTCGCTGATACTGCACTGTGTATCGCCTGCTGCTAGCGGTGGTGAGAATGCACTGCTTGATCATGAGATAGCCTATATTCGTCTGCGCCAGGAAAATCCCGAGTATATCCATGCCCTGATGCAACCTGACGTGATGATGATTCCTGCGAATATAAATAAAGAAGGCGAAGTGATTCGCCCCGATCGGTATGGCCCGGTATTCTCGATTCTCGATGACGGTAACCTGAATATGCGTTATACCGCAAGGACCCGCAGCATCCAGTGGAAGCAGGATCCCATGGTTCAACAGGCAGTCGCCTTATTGCATGATTACCTGCATACCGACTCGCCTTATATCTATCGTGGCATATTGCAGTCAGGTCAGGGATTAATCTGTAATAATGTATTGCATGATCGATCAGGGTTTGAAGATGATGACGATCATAAGCGGCTGTTATACAGGATGCGTTATTATCGACGGGTTGATGATACCTGAAGTCGTTCTATTGGATAGCATGGCTGAACGACTGCAGGCCGTGTGATACGGTTACCGGGCTTGTAGTTAAAGAAGTAATGCCCAGACGATTGTTGCCAGTGTTGCGATCGAGACTACTACTATTGTAATTGCAACACAGCCGGTACAGAAACTACCCAGTGATTGAGCCGTTGTACTCATGCCGTTTTCTCCTGTTTTTTCACATTTAGGTCGATGAATCTAGCGTTTTATACTCCACTAAACTTGTATATTTCTCCCTATCTATGTAAAAGTTAATAATAAACATAGTTTTATAATGGTTTAAATTGTGGATTGTTAGGTTTGGCAGTGATATCTATGGAATCTCACTCCACTTTTTGGTTTCTTCTCGACAAAGAATATGGAAGACTGATAAGCGATGATTGAGTTAATGCTGATGCGTCATGCCAAGTCAGACTGGCACAGCCATACGGCGGATATCGATCGGCCGTTGAACAGCCGGGGATGTGACGATGCGGTTGCCATGGGCGCCTTCCTGACGAATAAAGGTCTGGTACCGAATAAGATGATCATCTCACCAGCGAGGCGTACACAACAGACAGCTGAGCTGTTACTGAAAAACCTGCCTGTCGATGAGCAACAGGTCATCATCGACCGGGACCTTTACCTGGCAGATGCAGCGTCGATTAGTCAGCTCATCGAGCTCTATGCGGCCGATGAGCAGCGGATACTGTTACTTGCACATAACCCCGGCATGGATGACATCGTAAGTTATCTTGCCAGCACGCCACCGTTACTCTCTGCTAGCGGTAAACTGATGTCTACCTGTGCAGTTGCCTGCTTTGCTCTGGCATCAGCTGACATGCTAAGAAGCCCTGGACACGCTGAATTACAGGGCCTTTATCGGCCCAAAGAGATCGTTATCTAGCATCGGTGTGCCTGTAATCTGATTTACAACAGGGGCACGGTTAGCACCGCCATTATCCCCGGCCATCATCCCCGGTTCAGGACTGGTATTTATAGGCGTCGATCGACATACACAGGCTGACACGGTCATCGACCATCGGTGATAGTGTGTACATGCCAAATTCAGAGCGCTGGATACTTGTGGTTGCCTTGACGTTCAGGATTTCTTCACCCTGGGCGTTTTTAGCTTTTTTCATGTCCAGGTAAAAAGCCACAGCTTTTGTAATACCGTGCATAGTGAGATCGCCTTTCAGTACGGCTTTATTATCATTGATCCACTCGACGCCGCTACTGACGAAAATTATCTCTGGAAATTGCTCGCTATCGAAAAAGCTCTCACCTTTTAGCATGGCCTCTACAAGCGCTGAATCTGTTTCCAGGCTGTCGACATCGATACTGACCATCGCGGTGCCCTGCTGCTTACTGTCTTTTAACGCGAGACCACCTTTGAAATCGAGAAACTCAGCTTCGACTTTACCTAACGGGCTGTTGATACAAAAGCCCATCTTTGATGATCCAGGATTGATACGGTAGAGATGACCGTCTTCGGCTGCTTGGAGCATCGTGGCGAGCAGATTTTTATCTACGTGAGAGTCTTCAAATGGCGCACAAAGCTGGTCATCTTCAGCTAAAACAGGCGCAGACATAGTTACGCCGAGTATTAAACCCAGCAGGGCAGTCTTAATATTCTTTGTAAGAGTAGTCATAATATCGGTCACATTATTAAAATATAAGTAGATTCTAATATATAGGCAAGGAAAGTCAATGATTTATGTCAATTTGGCAGAAAGTGGTTTTTTCAAAAGCAGTTTTATGCGCTTAAGTTACTGTTTATATGAGATATTTATCGATTTGGCCTGGTGGCATTTACCGCCCTAATAATATCGATGACAGTCTGGCCGGGTTAGGCGGTTTCGTTTAAATAGTTTCTCATCAGATAGCTGGTGTAACTATTCAGTCCGGGCGTTTTTCTTAGCAGCTGACTTTAACTGGTAACGATGCCAGCTAGCCGGGATGTCCATGTCCATGATGAATATCAATTACTCTGTCGTTGACTGTGTTTATAGTATGCGGGCTGGTTATTGATATTACCCGGTTTGCAGCCACGAATTTTTTCTCAGGTCATAAATTTAATGATGAATATAGAGGGTCAGGTCGTTGCTACAAAACCGGATGACTTCGGTCCGCCGATATTGCGTTTAGGGTTCAGGCCTTTCTTTCTGGCGGCTGGTATTTTTGCGATCATCTCGATGGCGATCTGGATGGCTGGTTATGTTTTTACTGTTGAGTTCGCCTTTTCAGGGCTGCCAGCAAATCTATGGCATGCGCATGAAATGATCTTTGGTTATGCCATGGCGGTAGTCGCAGGTTTCCTGCTGACGGCGATAAAAAACTGGACCGGGATAGAAGTGCTACGCGGAATCCCACTGGCCTTGTTACTGGCATTATGGCTGGCCGCACGACTGATGCCGCTGAGTGGCCTGGCGGTTCCGTTGATAGTGGTAGCGATAACTGATGTCGCTTTTTTGCTGCTACTGACCATCGTGTGTCTGCATCCGGTACTTAAAGTCAAGCAGTACAAACAGGCGGGAATAATCTCTAAACTGTTCCTGCTCGTTTTGTGTGACGTGATTTTCTACCTTGGTATTACGGGCATTGTCAGCGATGGTGTCCAGTGGGGATTATATTCAGCGGTGTATATGATCATCGCCCTGGTCCTGGTGATGATGCGTCGTGTGATGCCGATGTTTATCAAGAATGGCATCGATGGCGATATAGAATTAAAAAATCGTGCATGGCTGGATTATGCCAGCCTGGTCCTGCTGATCGTCTTCTGGATCAGCGATGTCTTTACTACTTATGAACATCTGACGGCAGCGGTGGCGATGGTTCTAACCCTGTTACACACGATCAGGCTGGCAGGCTGGTACACTAACCGGGTATGGAGTAAACCCTTAGTATGGGTACTCTTCGTCGCATATGGTTTTATCATCTCAGGCTTTGCTCTGAAGGTATTGGCCATCTACGCCAACGTTTCACCATCATTATCAATGCATGCATTTACGGCTGGAGGCATCGGCCTGGTGACTATCGGTATGATGTCTCGAGTATCGTTAGGGCATACCGGGCGAAACATCTTTGCACCTCCCGCTATCGTGTTCTGGAGTTTTGCTGCATTAGCGCTTGGCGCTATCATCCGTGTGGTGTTCCCGTTATTTAATATGGAGTTATATATCTACTGGATAGTTGGCTCACAGCTATTGTGGATGATCGCATTCACACTCTTTGTCCTGCTGTATGCGCCGATGTTTTTGAGTGCAAGGGTCGATGGCAGAGATGGTTGAACATCCAGGATATTACTATCTTCCAATAAAAAAAGCCCGGGGGTTAAGCCCCGGGCTTTTTTATCAAGCGTAAGAACCGGGCTTATTTGCCCAGTTTCTCTTTGATAGCGTCGATCACGGCATCAGATGAAGTCGCATTAACTGATAACAGCAGGCCTTCGTTTTTGTAGAAACCGACCAATGGTGCAGTCTGGTCGTTGTATACATTCAGACGGTTGCTGATCGCTTCTTCAGTTTCATCGTCACGTTGTACAACAGGCTCGCCACATTTGTCGCAAACACCTTCAACTGCTGGCGGGTTGGATTTAACGTTGTAGATCTCGCCGCAGCCGGTACATGTACGGCGGGTAGTCAGACGATCAAGGATAACGTCACGAGGTACGTCGATCTCAACAGCGCAGTCCAGCTTTTCGCCCATTTTTTCCAGCAGGACTTTCAGTGCTTCGGCCTGTGGGATTGTGCGTGGGAAACCGTCTAACAGGTAACCGGCTTTACAGTCATCTTCCTTCAGGCGTTCTTCCATGATGCCCATGATCAGGTCATCAGAAACCAGGTCGCCAGCTTTCATCGCAGCTTCAGCTTTTTTGCCCAGTTCGGTGCCAGCTGCAACCGCGCCACGTAATATGTCACCGGTAGAGATTTGAACAGAACCGTCCATCTTGGTCAGTAATTTTGCAACAGTACCTTTACCAGCACCTGGTGCGCCTAAAAGAATTAACTTCATGGGATTTCCTCGGAAATAGTTTAAATAAATGGTGCATACGGTGAAGACCGTGTGCGTCGAAATTCAGCGGCGTATTTTCCTTATTTCGGGTGATGAAATCAATTCAATTTACGCGTTATACCCACGAATAGTGGCTGATCAAGGTATAAATGTCAGTATTTACCTAAAACAGGCCAGGAATCGTTAATTTGAGCGATAAAACTTGAGTTGGGTCAGTCATATTCTGCCCGGTAGCGAGTATCATTGTTGTTTTAATAATTGACTACTAAATAAGGGTTGACGATGGGATACGAAGATTTTTTGAGCGAGTTTGAAAAAGGCGATGAAGATTTTAAAAAGATGCTGTATAAGCGATATGTTAAGCATTCGCAGGAGTCTTCGTTAAAACCGTACCAGGCAGAACTGATCAAATTACAGGAGCATCTGGAGAAAACTCAGAATAAGATGATCATTCTGATCGAAGGTCGTGACGCAGCAGGTAAGGGTGGCTCCATCAGGCGTATCACGCGTTATATGAATGAAAAACATTACCGGGTAGTTGCCCTGGGTAAACCTTCCGATGTGCAGGTGGGGCAGTGGTATTTCCAGCGTTATGTCGAGCAGTTCCCACGTGGTGGTGAGATCGTGCTGTTTGACAGGAGCTGGTACAACCGGGCCATGGTCGAGCCTATCTTCGGATTCTGTACGCCTGAGCAATACAATACCTTCATGAAAACAGTTTCACAGTTCGAAGGTGACCTGGTCCAGCACGGCATAATTTTTCATAAGATCTATTTCTCCGTATCCAAGGATGTGCAGGCCAAACGATTCAAAGAGCGTGAGACGAACCAGCTGAAGATGTGGAAACTGTCTGAGATCGACGTGCAGATGCAGGAGAAATGGGACGAGTTTACCGAGATGAAATACCAGATGCTTAAACAGACCCATACCCATAGCAGTCCATGGTCAGTGATCCGCAGTAATGATAAATTCCAGGCACGCCTGAATGCCATAAAAAGCATCCTGAACAGGGTGAATTATGAAGACCGGAACATGAGCCTGGATTACAAGGTGAACCCGGACATCTATTATTCAGGCGCGCATGAAATCGAGCTGATGGAAAATCAATTACGTGAGACGGGTAAGTTCATCGTTTAAGCCCGACCCTGTAGTACTGTATTTGATGTTCGCGGAATAATTTCCGTTCCTACAAAACGCACCTCCCGTGTAGGAGCGGAACTTATTCCACGATAGCCCTGTTATAATAGCCCCGCATGGAAGAGGCCATATCACACCCGATCGTACTAACCACGCTGAATGCACGTTATATGCACACGGCGTTCGGTCTGCGTTACCTGTATGCGAACCTCGCTGAGCTAAAGTCATCTGCCTGCATCGAAGAGTTCACTATCCAGCAGCGACCTATCGATATAGCAGAGAAGCTGCTGCAGCTGCAGCCGAAGATTATCGGTTTTGGTGTCTACATCTGGAATGTCGAGGCCGTCAGCAAGACCGTCGAGCTGATAAAACAGGTCTCACCGGAGACGGTCATCGTACTCGGCGGTCCAGAGGTCAGTCACCTGCCGGATAAGCCTGGGGTGGTCGATGTTGCCGATTATGTCGTCATGGGCGCTGCTGAGAAAAGTTTTCCCGAGTTATGTCGTCTTATACTCTCAGGTCATAAGCCACTCGTTAAAGAGATTCAGAGTGACGAGCTGCCGCTTGATCAGTTACAGCTGCCTTATGAATATTACAGCGATGCTGATATTAAAAACCGGCTGATCTATGTCGAGGCGTCACGCGGTTGTCCGTTCAAATGTGAGTTCTGTCTCTCATCACTGGATAAGACATCGAAACCTTTTGAGCTGGGACGTTTTCTCGAAGAGATGGATACTCTGTACCAGCGTGGTGCTCGTAACTTCAAATTTATCGACAGGACGTTTAACCTCAAAGTCAGCAGCAGTATCGCTATCCTCGAGTTCTTCCTGGAAAGAATGGCCGATGATCTGTATCTGCATTTCGAGGTGGTGCCGGACAACCTGCCGGAAAAACTAAAAGCGGTCATACAGAAATTCCCTCATCATAGTCTGCAGTTCGAGATCGGCGTTCAGACTTTCGATGAAGCTATCCAGTCGTTGATCAGCCGAAAACAGGACAATGCGAAGACCCGTGACAACCTCCGCTGGTTGCGGCAGGAGACAGAGGCTTATATCCATGCTGACCTGATCTTCGGTCTGCCTTCGGATACGCTGGATAATTTTGCACTGAGTTTTGACCAGCTGGTCGCGCTGAATCCGCATGAGATACAGCTGGGTATCTTGAAGCGTCTGCGTGGTGTGCCGCTTAATCGTCATAATGAAAACTACCAGTTACGCTATAACCCGGAGGCACCTTACAACATATTACGAACACGTGATGTTGATTTTGAAACCATGCAGCGTGTCAATCGCTTTGCCCGTTACTGGGATATGGTCGCAAATTCCGGTCGTTTCAAGAATACTTTACCGCTGATTCTCGACGGATCTCCTTTCGCACGTTTTATGCAGTTGAGTGATGGCCTGTACCAGGCTGTCGGCAGTACCTGGAAGATTTCATTGCAGCGTCTGTTCGTCCTTGTTTTTGACAGCCTCAGATCAAGAGGAGATGTCGACGAGGCGATACTTTTTGAAGCGATACAAAGTGATTATGTCCGTAGCGGAGAGAAAGCGGCATTTACCTCTTTGATCAATAAGACAAACAAAATAACACGTATCGGTATGGCGAATAAACGCCAGAAAAAAGTATTGCAATAAGTGGCAGGTGATCTGGCAGGGGGGGGGCAGTAGCCTGTAAGCCTTCAGGTATGTAGTCGTTATACCAGTATCTGAAACAGGACAAGGCTGATACTGCTGATGAGGCCAGCGAGCGGTACCCACATCGGCACATTTAAAATACCTGCAACCGGCGGTTGGCCCCGTTTTATCGATATCAGCGATGCATTGACCAGGGTAAAAACGATAAGGATCAGGTAGCTGGTGCCTTTAGCCAGTGCCTCTAAAGGGAACCACAGGGCCAGGTTGAGTATGATCACTATGACCAGCCAGGTCGCGACGACAGGAGTACGGGTTCTCTTGCTGACTTTCGCCAGGCCACTCCAGATCCAGCCTTTTTTTGCCATGCCATAAAATATACGCGAAGCCATGATCATCTGGATGAGTGCGCCATTCACGATCGCTAGCATACTGATACTGCTGATGATCCTGCTATCGATTTCTGAAGTCGCTGAAAGCACGTCTGCGAGTGGCGCTTTACTCTCGGAGAGTGCCGTCGAGTCCAGTGCTAAAACTGCGATTACCGATACCAGGGTGTATAACAGGGTTGAAAAAAATAATGCGAGCAATATGGCTGCCGGTAAGGTACGTTTCGGGTCCTTTACTTCTTCGGCAATATTGACCATGTCCTCGAAACCGATAAACGCGAAAAAAGCCAGAAAACCACCCAGCATGATTCCGCTCCAGGCCGAAAGCTGAAAAGGCGGTAGTAGTTGATCTACGTGAGCAGGTGCGGTACTCAATACATCGCTACCTGCCCAGATGATAAGCAGCAGTCCGGATATCTCGATAACAGTCAAAACAGCTGCAGCTGCCACTGACTGTGATATCCCCCAAATGGTGAGCAAGCCTAAAGACAGGATCACTGCTGTTATAACAATTATTTCAGGCGCCTGAAAGATAGAGTAGAAGTAACCGTAGAAACCACGAGTGATCGTTGCCGCAGAAACCATACCCGCAACTGCCATCAATATACCGGTTAGCCGTGACAGGTTCTTTAGGTGAAAACCTTCGTCGATATAAACCGCTACACCAGCAGAGAACGGATAGCGTGCAGACATCTCACTGTAGGAAAAAGCGCTAAAGCCAGCGACTATAGAGGCCGCCAGGAATGCTACCGGTGCATACATTGCTGCTTCTCCGGAAACCTTTCCTATCAATACATAGATGCCAGCACCGATGATATTGCCCATGCCATAGAACAATAATAACGGTAAACCTATGGTTCGTCGTAGTTCGGTCTGTGCTGTCTTCATATCGTTATAAAATGATTATTGAAATAGTAAAATCATATAATGCGATACAAGCGAGACCATTAAGATTGTGCTGTCCTGCCACGCAGCTGGTGGCTGACAAAAAGAGACGTGGTTAACAGGATGACAGCGCCGGCCTGGTGTGTGGCTGCGATGGTTACAGGAACCACCAGTAACAATGTACTGATACCCAGGGTGATCTGTAGCGCGAGTGCTGCTAATAGCAGGTTAGCGCCGGTGCGCATATGTGATTCCTGTTGCGTGTTTTTCAGAGCCCACCAGAAAGCCGGGACGATGAAGAACAACAAGGTTGCCATCACTCGATGGTTAAACTGTACGGTCACTATGTTCTCGAAAAAGTTTCTCCATAGCGGCGACATTTCAACAAGTCCCGCGGGTATCAGTCTGCCATCCATCAGCGGGAAGGTGTTGAATGCAAAACCGGCGCGTGTTCCGGCAACAAAACCACCGCTTAATATGGTGATGAATATGATGCCTGTTATTATCGAGGAGCGGCGGGCGGCTTTACGGTTTCTTTCTCTGGCGTCTTCATCTATCGTTGGATATATAAGATCAAGCGTCACCCAGAACATGTATGCATAGATGATGATAGCCAGTGCAAGATGCGCCGTTAACCGGTACTGGCTGACATGCGGGTCATTGACCAGGCCGCTCTTGACCATGTACCAGCCCATCAGCCCCTGCAGCCCGCCGAGTACGAACATGGCGATCAATTTGGGTCTCAGGGTCTTCTCTATCTTTCCTCTGAACAGGAAGTACAGAAAGGGCAGCAGAAAGATTACGCCGATGGAGCGACCTAGTAAGCGGTGACCGTATTCAAACCAGAATATAGATTTGAAATCATGAACAGACATGTGGAAGTTCTTCAGCTGGTATTCCGGGTACTGCTGATAGAGCAGGAATGCTTCCTGCCACTCTGCCTCATTCAATGGCGGCAGGATGCCCATGATCGGCGCCCATTCCACCATAGAGAGTCCGGAGCCGGTCAGCCGTGTAACACCACCCAGGATGATCATGCCAAAGATAGTCGCGCAGCAGATGAGTAACCAGATAGCGATAGATCTGTTATCTGTATGATTCGAAATTGTATTGCTATCTTGCAGATTCAATGCTGTTTCC
>CBDUKK010000026.1:0-10850 GCA_965367795.1 uncultured Gammaproteobacteria bacterium | reverse complement strand
GCCAGAATGCGTGACTCGCAATCTTCGTCATCGAGTAAAGTATAGGGTTGGATCGCCGCGCTCATGGTATTAGTTTACAGCCTCAGTCTCAGTCTCTACCTTACGTAATTTAAGGTTTAACTCACGTAGCTGTTTCGTGGTCACTTTTGCTGGCGCCGATGTTAGTGGACATGCTGCTGTCTGAGTCTTGGGGAATGCCATCACATCACGGATACTGTTTGCACCTGCCATCAGCATCACCAGTCGATCCAGGCCAAACGCGATGCCCGCATGTGGCGGACAGCCGTATTTCATCGCTGTCAGCAGGAAGCCAAATTTCTCTTCCGCTTCCTGTTGCGATATACCCAGTACTTCAAATACCGCGTTCTGCATATCCATCTTGTAGATACGCTCAGAACCGCCACCGAGCTCGGTACCGTTTAGCACCATATCATAAGCCCGTGACAACGCGGCACCGGGATCTGCCTTAAACGCCTCAACAGAACTGACAGATGGCGAGGTAAACGGATGATGCAGCGAGGTCCAGTCACCCTGGCTGTTCTTTTCAAACATCGGGAAGTTGACTACCCACAGTGGACGCCAGCCCTCTTCTACCAGCCCATTATCCATACCCAGCTGGACACGCAAAGCACCGATAGACTCATTGACGGTATTCGCATCACCCGCGCCGAAGAACAGGATATCGCCTGACTGGGTGCCGGTTTTTTCGATGATAGCAGTAAGCACATCATCCGGTAAGAACTTAACGATTGGCGATTGCAGGCCCTCACGCCCAGCATCGACATCGTTGACCTTTATCCAGGCAAGCCCTTTTGCACCATAGCGACCGACATAATCGGTGTAGTTATCGATCTCTTTACGTGAAAGTTTCGCACCACCAGGTAAACGCAGTACCACGATACGACCTTCAGGATCATTCGCCGGGCCAGAGAAAACTTTAAATTCAACATCTTTCATGACATCTGCCAGATCGACCAGTTCCAGCGGGATACGCAGATCCGGCTTGTCTGAACCATAACGCAGCATCGCTTCCTTGTAGAGCATGCGCGGGAATGGGTTTGGCAGATCTACATCCATGGTTGCTTTGAACAGACCACGAATCATCTCTTCGGTAACACTCATTACCGCTTCTTCGTCCATGAACGTGGTTTCGATATCTATCTGGGTAAATTCCGGCTGACGGTCAGCGCGCAGATCTTCATCACGAAAACAGCGTACGATCTGATAATAACGATCCATACCGGACATCATCAGCATCTGTTTAAACAACTGGGGTGATTGTGGCAGCGCAAAAAATTTGCCAGGATGGGTACGTGACGGCACCAGGTAATCACGTGCACCTTCCGGGGTCTCTTTGGTCAGCATCGGGGTTTCTATATCCCAGAACTCATTATCATCGAGAAAATTACGGATATAACGTGTCACCTGGTTACGCAGGCGTATACGCTGTTGCATCTCATCACGGCGCAGGTCGACATAACGATATTGCAGACGTAGATCGTCGTTGACACCGGTATCGTCTAACTGGAACGGTGGTGTTTCTGAAGCATTCAATACTTGCAGGTCGAGACCGAGAATCTCGATCTTACCTGAGGTTAGTTCTGGATTTGCAGTACCTTCAGGGCGCAGACGAACGCGACCGGTCATACGTAATACATACTCATTTCTAACCTGCTCGGCGATCTCGAATATCTCAGCACGATCAGGGTCAAACACCACTTGCACCAGGCCTTCACGGTCACGTAGATCGATAAAAATTACACCGCCATGATCACGGCGACGATTGACCCAGCCGCACAGCGTGACTTCCTGGTCAATGAGTTCTTCAGTTACTTTTCCGCAATAATGACTGCGCATGTGTTAATCCAGTAGGTTGTATGAAGCAGCATTTGCGGATCGCATCAGCGTCTTCAGCAGTTTAGTTAAACGATTGATTTTATCGTATTTAGCGCCAGACTGGCGCCTATTTTTTTATAATGTGGCCAACAGGCTTCTAACTTTTGGCTTTTTTGCTGTTAGTCGAGTCTCCAGAGGCTTTTTTAGTCGTCGATGGCTCGCTCTTACTATTCGCACCAGCACCAGCTTTAGCACCCTCTGCAACATTCTTCTTATTGCCAGACTTGAAGTCTGTTTCATACCAGCCGCCGCCTTTTAGACGAAATGCCGCGGCAGATACTTTTTTCTGCATCGCTGATTTACCACAGGCAGGACACTTCTTTAGTGGTTTATCGCTGACCTTTTGTAGCACTTCTTCTTCGTGCCCACATTTTGTGCATTGATATTCGTAAAATGGCATAGCTGACCCGGATCATAACATTAGCGCGTAATTATATATGTCCAGACATGATTACATCAATACCCCGCCAGCATGCACATGCGTTAAGCTTGCACCATGAATAACCCTGCACATCAACAACGAAAATCTGTTCTCATCACCGGCTGCTCCAGTGGAATCGGCTACTGCGTGGCGACCGGTTTAAAACAATGCGGTTACCGTGTTATTGCGACTGCCAGACGGCCGGAAAGTGTTGATATGCTCAAAAAAGAGGGTTTTGAGAGCTTACAACTTGACCTCTCTGACAGTGCATCCATACATCAGGCATTCCAGCAGATAATGCAGCAAACCGATGGTCAGCTGTATGCGCTGTTCAATAATGGCGCCTTTGGCCTGCCCGGTGCTGTTGAAGACCTCAGCCGGGAGAACCTGAAATACCAGTTTGAGACCAATGTCTTCGGCTGGCTGGAACTCACCAACCTGGTCATTCCAGTAATGCGCAAACAGGGTTACGGCCGTATCATCCAGAACAGTTCGGTACTCGGGTTTGTCGCCATGCCGTTTCGTGGCGCATACAATGCCAGTAAGTATGCTATCGAAGGTTTGAGCGATACCTTGCGACTGGAGCTGAGAGGCACCGGCATCTATGTCAGCCTGATCGAACCGGGACCGATCACGAGTCAATTTCGCGCGAATGCTGTTACAGCAATGAAGCAAAACATCGATATCGAGAATAGCGTTCACCGGGAAAAATATATCGGCGTTCTCCAACGGTTAAACAAGCAGGGGCCGGCCGCGCCTTTTACGCTGCCACCTGAAGCTGTTCTGAAGCGTGTACTACATGCACTGGAGTCCAGGCAGCCAAAACCTCGTTATTACGTCACATTCCCTACCTACCTTTTCGGTTACCTCAGGCGTTTACTCAGTTTCCGACAGATGGACTTTTTGCTGGCACGAGCGGGTGGCGACGGTAAGCGCTGAGCTTTTATAATGTGTTCCTTAGTCATTATTTACTAGCAGGCAGAAATCATGGCCTGACTTTATAAATAATATTATTTTTAGACTATATTCATTCTAATGATCGCATAAAAATAATACTAATAAATAACACAGGGAAGGATCATCTGGACATGAGCAATGACCCCATCAAACTTACCGTCGGCCTGGGATTTGCCGGCGTACTCACCCTCATGGGTTTGATCAGCTTCATATCATTATCTCAAATGAACAGGATTACCGAGCAGATGAGTTCATTGCTCGATGAGACCAACGCAAAGATCACTGCCGCCAATACTATGCGCGATAGCGTTCGCCTGCGTGGCGACACCCTCTACAAGATGTATCTGACCGATGATTATATCGAACGGGATGAATATCGTATTGAGCTATCCATGCATGGTCTTAATTACAGAAATGCGGTCAGCGAACTATCTTCCTTCCACATGAGTGCACGAGAAGCAAAGCTTCTAAGTCTGATAATAAAACAATCTCGCATAGCGAGGGTACTGAATACTATTGCTTCCGAAAACCTGTTATCAGACCTCAATAAAGCAGAGGTGCAGGAATCACTACACCTGGCCAATGACGCAAGGCATGACATGCTGGTTAGTTTAGACAAGCTTGTTATCCTTCAGGAAGAAGTTACTCAATCAAAAATCGATGATACAAAACAATATCGGGAGTCGATCAGCAGCATAATCTTATTCCTTTCTCTAGCTGCATTTTTTATCGCTATATACATCGCTCAACTGGTCATCAGAGAGACATCGAAGAAAAATTCAGAGATACGATTCCAGGCGACACATGACGAGCTGACAAAGCTGGCAAACCGCAAAGAGTTCAACCATCGCCTGAAAGAAGCACATATTACAGCCATCGATAATGACGAGAACCACGCATTATGTTTCCTCGATCTGGACAAGTTCAAATCGGTCAATGACAGCTGTGGCCACAAGGCCGGTGATGAGCTATTGATACAGTTAACCGGGTTGATACAGGAGCATATACGAAGTCATGACACACTGGCTCGCATCGGTGGCGATGAGTTCGGCCTGCTACTAGAGGGATGCTCTCTGGATAATGCTATCGAGATTACTGAAGGCATCGTCAGCCTGGTAAAAAATTATGAATTCAACTGGCAGGACAAGAAATTTCACGTCGGGGTCAGTATCGGCCTGGTGATGGTCACTCATGAAACCAGGAGTATCGAAAAAGCACTATCATATGCGGACATGGCCTGTTACGCAGCGAAGGATATGGGTCGTAACCAGGTACATATTCACGGTCTGGAGGACGACCGTATCAAGAAGATGCAAAAGGAGTTAAGCTGGGTTGCAGACATCAATAACGCCTCCGACAGTGACCGTTTTTCACTCTACCTGCAATCGATAGCAAATCTGCAGGCCAATGAAACTTCATCCAGGTATGAGGTCCTGCTGCGGCTCAATGACGATGAAGGCACGCTGATATCGCCAGGGAGTTATATACCAGCCGCCGAACGTTTTAGCCTGATGAAAGATGTCGATTACTGGGTCATCGAAAATACATTTAAACAACTATCCAGGCTGTATAAAGACATCCCGAACTGCGACATATGTTTATTTATAAATATTTCTGCGAACTCATTAACTAACAGTCAATTCACGAAATTCGTTATCCAGCAATATAAAAGATATAACATCGCCCATGACTCTGTCTGCCTGGAGATCTCAGAGATAAAAGCGATAAAGAATATAAATCAGACTGCTGATGTCATCGCAGCCCTGCGAAAATACAACATCAAGTTCGCACTCGATGATTTTGGCACCGGTATCGCCTCTTTCTCATACCTTAAAAACCTGCCCGTCGATTACCTGAAAATTGACGGCAACATTATCAAGAACATCTCACAGAATACTGCCGATAAAGCCATGGTCGCTGCCATTAACCAGATTGGCAAGGTGATGAACATAGGGATAATTGCCAAACACGTTGAGGACGTATTCACTTTAAACCAGTTAAAGGAAATTGGTATTGATTATGCCCAGGGTTTTTATATTGAAAAACCAAAACTCATCAGCGAACACCTGGAAAAGATAAAAAAGTCCAGCGGGCAGTACTCAGCATACCGTTAACCGGGTGGTTATCGTGGACCGCTATCAATAATGCCAGTACGAAAAAGGGGCAGTCTTAAGACCGCCCCTCAAACGTCACAAGATTGATTAAGGTACTTATCAACTCGCCTGCTGCGCCCTCATCGCTGGCATAAATACCATCTCGGAACCACTTGCCGTTATGCTGATAACATCACCAGGCATATACTCCCCTTTCAATATCATCTGTGCTAACGGATTTTCCAGGTACTGCTGTATCGCGCGCTTCAGTGGACGTGCACCATACACAGGATCGAATCCAGCTTCGCCGAGCACATCGATTGCCTCATCAGAGATCTGCAATTCGAAATCCTGATCATGCAGGCGTGCACCCAGTTGTTGTAACTGAATTTTAGCGATCTCCCTGATCTGTTCTTTCGCCAGAGGATGGAACACGACGGTCTCATCTACCCGGTTAATAAACTCGGGCCTGAAGTGCTGAGACACGATATCCATCACTACCCGTTTCATAGCATCATAGTCATTACTGGATGCCATTTCCTGGATCTGTTGTGAGCCAAGGTTAGATGTCATGATGATAACCGTGTTTCTAAAGTCGACGGTACGTCCCTGGCTGTCAGTCAGGCGACCATCATCCAGCACCTGTAATAAAATATTAAATACATCGGGATGCGCTTTCTCGATCTCATCCAGCAGGATCACCGAGTAAGGTTTACGCCTCACTGCTTCAGTCAGGTGACCACCCTCTTCATAACCGACATAACCTGGAGGCGCACCGACCAGCCTGGAAACCGAATGCTTTTCCATGTACTCAGACATATCCAGGCGAACCATGGCATCATCACTGTCGAACATGAAATTTGCCAGGGCTTTTGTCAGCTCGGTCTTACCTACACCGGTTGGACCGAAAAACATGAATGACCCATTCGGTTTGCTCGGGTCAGATAAACCTGCACGTGAACGGCGGATGGCATTGGCCACAGCTTCGACCGCTTCTCGCTGGCCGACGACCTGTTTACCGATCTCCTCTTCCATTCGTAACAGTTTTTCCTGCTCACCTTCGAGCATCTTGCTGACCGGGATACCCGTCCACCTGGCAACGATCTCGGCGACTTCATCACTGCCTACCTTGTTGCGTAACAACTGTGACTTATCATCACGAGCCAGTTCCGCTTCTGCTACCTGGGAGATCTGAGATTCAAGTTCAGGGATCAATCCATACTGCAGTTCAGACATGCGCGCCAGGTCACCGGCACGGTGTGCCGACTCAAGCTCGAGCTTGGCAGCTTCCAGCTCTTCTTTTAAATTTGATGACCCTTGAACGACCAGTTTCTCTGCAGTCCACTGCTCTTCATAATCGCTGTACTCTTTCTCCAGGCTCTCCAGCTCCTGCTCAAGGTTTTCAAGGCGTTTCAAGGTCGCTTTGTCGGTATCTTTTTTAAGTGCTTCTCGTTCGATCTTCAATTGCACGATACGTCTGTCCAGGCGGTCCATCACTTCCGGCTTGGAATCGATTTCCATTCGGATACGGCTGGCCGCTTCATCGATCAGGTCGATCGCTTTATCCGGTAACTGGCGATCACTGATGTAACGATGTGAGAGTGTTGCAGCTGCAACGATCGCCGGGTCAGTAATCTCTACTTTATGATGTATCTCATAACGTTCTTTCAAACCGCGGAGAATTGCAACAGTGTCCTCGACACTTGGCTCATCGACCTGTACTTTCTGAAAACGACGTTCGAGTGCCGCATCTTTTTCGATGTACTGTCGGTACTCATCTAATGTCGTCGCGCCGACACAGTGTAATTCACCACGCGCGAGCGCAGGCTTCAGCATGTTACCGGCATCCATCGCGCCTTCAGCTTTACCGGCACCGACCATGGTGTGCAGTTCGTCGATGAACAGGATGACCTGACCTTCCTGGTGCGACAGGTCTTTCAATACGGCTTTCAGACGCTCTTCAAATTCACCGCGAAACTTGGCACCGGCGATCAGTGCACCCATATCGAGAGACAGGATACGTTTGCTTTTCAGTCCCTCTGGCACTTCGCCATTTAAAATTCTCTGCGCCAGGCCTTCGATGATGGCTGTCTTACCGACACCTGGTTCACCGATCAATACCGGATTGTTCTTGGTACGACGCTGCAACACCTGTACCGTACGGCGGATCTCTTCATCGCGACCGATCACAGGGTCAAGCTTGCCCTGTGCGGCACGCTCACTTAAATCGATGGTGTACTTTTCCAGTGCCTGGCGATTCTCTTCTGCATTTGCATCATCAACGGTTTCACCACCACGCACATTTTCGATCGCCTGCTCGATGTATTTTTTATCTGCACCGGCAGATTTCAAAATCTCACTGGCTGATGTTTTTGCATCGACCAGTGCGAGCAGGAACAGCTCACTGGAAATGTACTGATCATTACGCTGCTGCGCCAGTTTATCTGTCTGGTTCAATAAACGGATAAGCTCGTTTGATAACTGTACATCACCCTCGTGACCCTGCACCTGGGGTAATCGTTCTATCGCATCCTGCGTCTTTGCTTTGACATCTGCGATATTCACACCACTGTTAGATAATATCTGACTTACGGTGCTAGCATCCTGTTCCAGCAGTGCCATCAACACATGCTGCGCTTCGATAAACTGGTTATCACGCCCGATAGCTATCGACTGTGCATCGGATAACGCAGATTGAAACCGTGTAGTTAATTTGTCTGTTCTCATAATATTTACTCTTTAATGCTCAACCTGACAACAGGCTGAAACTGTATTTAGCTAACAGGAATATGAGGCCATAAACAGGCCTTTCAAGCTTTTGACAGGCGGTCTAAAAGAAGAATGATAAAAAATTGACATCCATCAAAAAAGCCGCTGAAAAGCGACTTTTTCCAATCATTTACATACGCTACAGAAACGCGGTATTTATGCCTGGCATCGGTATCGCCATACTGACAGATGCCGGACGAGTCCTGCTGATTATTTCATCCAGATGAGGCTCGCCATTCGACCGGTATTATTCTGCCGACGATACGAATAAAAACGATGAGCGTCATAAAAAGTACAATACCCTCCGCCAGATATATCTGTCACGCCAATGGCCGACAGTTCGATGCGGGCCAGCTGGTAGATATCACAGTGATAATGATCTTTATCCGTAGAGGTAAAGGCAGAGCTATTGTTTTGATCTTTGCTCACGAAAGCATGATATACCTCTTCGCCAACTTCAAATGCCCGGGGTCCGATCGCTGGGCCAAGACTTACCACGACATCTGCTGGGGCTGATTGCATGGCAGTGAGCGTATTACTGATGATACCATCGTGTAAGCCACGCCAGCCGGCATGAGCCACTGCGACTTCTGTGCCTTCTCGATTACTGAAGAACACCGGCAGACAGTCAGCCGTTAACACTGCGCAGACTACACCGCCCACCCTGGTAACACTGGCATCAGCCTGTACCGGGTGCATTTCTGCCGAGGCAGTGGTGTTACATTTTTCTGCTACAAAAACCTTATTACTGTGTACCTGGTCCAGCCAGACGGGCTCAGATGGTAGCGCCAGGTCCGCAACCAGTTTCGTCCGATTAGCGCTGACAGCAACCGGATCATCACCGACATGGGTTGCGAGGTTATATTCAAGATAGTCCCCCTTGCTGACGCCACCATAGATCTGGGTAGTGGTAGCAAACACATTATGCAGCCTGTCGGCACACTGCTCTGGCCACTTAACCGGTAGATAAGATGACACCTGCATTTAACTCGAACCTTCATGCAGTTGCAGATCGGCCTGCAACAGGGAGATCAGCTGCAGCATATCATCCGGCAGCGGCGCCTCAAAGGTCACCTCTTCAGCGCTCTCAGGATGAACAAAGCTCAGCCGCCAGGCGTGTAATGCCTGTCGCCTGAACGCCTGCAGATAGTCCAGTAGCTCTTGCTGAGCACCCGCGGGTACCCGGTGCCGGCCAGCATACACCGGGTCGCCCACGATAGGATGATGCAGATGACTCATATGCACCCGGATCTGGTGAGTACGACCGGTTTCTAGCTGTACCTTGATATGGCTGTGCTCGCGAAAGCGCCTGAGCAGACGATAATGGGTTACCGCCTCACGGCCATTCTCTCTTACCGCCATCTTTATACGATCGCGCGGATGACGACCGATCGGCTGATCGACCATACCGCCACCCGTCATCACACCGTATACCACGGCCTGATACTCTCGGATCACCTCATGTCTCTGGATCTGGTCGACCAGGTATTTATGTGAGCTAAGATTTCGTGCTACTACCATCAAGCCGGTGGTATCCTTGTCCAGTCGATGTACGATACCGGCTCTCGGTATCTCTGCAAGCGAGACATCATGATGTAGCAGGGCATTCTGCATTGTGCCCGAATAGTGCCCGGCAGCGGGGTGCACAACAAAATCTGCCGGCTTGTTGATGACGATGATCGAATCATCCTGATAAACAATATCTAACGGTATATCTTCCGCCACGCAGTTTTCTTCAGATTCGATGCTCTGTACCGATAACTGCAGCTCTTCATCTCCAGACATTTTAAGTTTAGGTTTTGCTACATGACCATTGACCAGCACCTGGCCCTGTTCGATCCAGATCTTCAGGCGACTGCGCGAATATTCAGGAAAGATATCGGCAAGCACCACGTCCAGTCGTTTACCGGCAGATTCCTCGGTCAGATGTTTAATTATTGGTGGTTCAGACATATATTCTCTAGTTACACTCGCCAGCTAAACATACTCGGCGAACTTAGTTATAATACGGTATTCTAAACGAAGTCCCGAAAACTACCTGTAAAATCTTCAATGCGACATCTTATCCTCTTTTTTTTAACGACTATTCTATTCGCATGTGCGGGCGCTGACAAAGATGAAACGGCTGGATACTCTGCCAAAGAGCTCTATGAAGAAGCACAGACAAACATCAATTCAGCCGAATTCCAGAGTGCCGTTAAGAACCTTGAATCACTGGAAGCACGCTACCCATTTGATCCCTACGCGAAACAGGCACAACTTGAAATAGCCTATGCCTACTACAAGTTCGAGGAACTCGATCAGGCAAAAAGTGCCGTTGACCGTTTTGCCCGCCTGCATCCGCGTGACCCGCACATGGACTATGTTTACTACCTGAAAGGCCTGATAGATTTCAACCGTGGTCAGGGGTTACTAGACGCGTGGTTCCCACGCCAGCCGTCAAGGCATGATCCTGCCGTACTGGAACAGGCATTCAGTAACTTTTCGACACTGGTGAGCCGTTATCCAGATAGCATATATGCAGGTGATGCATACCAGCGCATGATATACCTGCGTAACCAGATGGCAGAGAAAGAGATCCAGATCGCCGAGTTTTATATCGAACGTAAATCCTGGCTTTCCTCCGCCAAGCGTGCCAAGGCCGTCATCACAAAATATCCAAATACGATTTGGACAAAACGTGCCCTTGAGATAATGCTGCTGTCATATCAGAA
>CBDUKK010000025.1:0-10869 GCA_965367795.1 uncultured Gammaproteobacteria bacterium | reverse complement strand
ATAACTTTTTTCTATTTTTTCGATAAAGGCATATTGGCTTCTTTCCAAGCCGCGATACCGCCTTCGAGATTATTGACCTGTACGAAGCCGGCTTTTTTCAACAGTTTGATAGCACGCGTAACTGTATTGCCAGAGTTACAATAGATCAGCACCGGTTTATCTTTATCGGCTGCTAATTTATCAACACTAGCAGCAAAATCACTCAACGGTATGTTCTTCGCCCCCTTGATATGACCATTCTTAAAATCAGCTGCAGTTCGAATATCCAGTATCAGCGCATCACTGTTATTATTCATCAGGCGGGTGGCCATTGACGGTGATAGAAATGACCCTTTGTTCGCCTGGTGCTCTAATTCTGCTTTGATCAGCATCACCATCACCACTACCAGGGCAGCAAACAACAGGAGATTATTTAGTACAAATTCGGAGAGTTGCTCCATAAAACAGCGACCTTTTAATATCTAGATTGAACAGGTAAACGTAAAGTATAACGCGAGAATGCATTATACGGGAGACCTTACTGATCTATAACAGTCTGGACCCTTATTCTGAACGCACTATTGAATGTAAGTAAAACGATAGACCAGCTTAGTGCTCGACGCCAGTTGAACAGAACACTTCCTGCATCATACCGATGAGACGCAGCGTACGTGTATCACCGACGCGATAAAAGACCTTGTTGGCATCTTTTCTAGACGCCAGAATACCCTTGTCACGCAAAATGGCGAGATGCTGGGAGATATTGCTCTGTGAAGTACCCACCGCATCAACGATATCCTGTACACTCACTTCCTGGTCACCTAAAGTACAAAGTATCTTTAAGCGTAATGGGTGTGACATCGCTTTTAGAGAGCGTGATGCTCTGCTGATATCTTCTTCACGAGTCATTAAATCAGGATCGTTTGGGCTTATTACCATGGTGTAACCTCAGGAACTAAAGAGTTGCTTAATAATATAATTAATAAAGCATACATTAATACACTTTTTTTTGAATTGAAATAGCAAAATCCTGAAATTTGAGTAAATATTCATTACTCATGTTCTGAATCCGAGTCACATATATAACGAAATCGCCGAATCAATATGTTTACTAGCATCGCCGAATATCGTGGAATTTATTCTATATTATTGTTTTTAAGCCTATTATTCGGTTCATACCAGGTTTACGCGTCAAAAAATGAAGATATGACGCATTATCAGGACAAGCTTGAAAAACTGCAAAAAAGCATCACCAAGGTGCAGCAACATCTAAAAGGCAGTAAAAAGCAACGCAGTCATGTCGTCACAGAGCTGCAGACGCTGGAAGCCGAAATCAGCAAAAACGCGAGAAAACTCAAGACTCTGGAGAGCCAAGTCATCCACAGCCGCCAACAGGAGAAAAAGCTACAAAACGAGCTCGACCAGCTAAACAGACAGTTAGGCCATCAACGTACCGCGTTATCAGAACAGATTCGTTCGGCATACAGCATGGGGCATCAGCAGAACCTGAAAATGTTGTTAAATCAACAGGATCCAGCCCAGGCCGGGCGGGCACATGTCTATTTTAACTATCTAAATCGTGCCAGGCAGCAGCAGATTGAACTATTCATGGAGACTTTACAGCAAAAAAAACAAACAGAAGCTGATCTCAAACAAACCATAACCGCACAGAATGTACTGCTCAAAGAACAGAAAGAGAAAAAGCGACAACGCCAGAAACAGCGCTTCCAGCGTAAACAGTTACTGGCCGAGCTCAGTAAAAAGATCAAAAACCAGGAAAGCACCTTAAACAACCTGGAGACCAGTCGAGGTCGAATCGAAAATCTACTTAAATCGCTTGGTGAGCTACTTGCCGATATCCCGACCAGCCCTTCTGAAACCCAGCCATTTGTTTCACAGAAGGGCAAGTTGCCATGGCCTGTCAATGGCCGCTTTCTCAACAAATTTGGCCAGCCTAAAAACTATGGCGACCTGAAATGGAATGGCGTACTGATAAAAGCAGCGCTGGGCACACCAGTGCGCGTTGTAAGTCATGGCCGCGTCGCCTTCTCCGACTGGTTACAGGGTTTTGGATTTATCACTATCGTTGACCATGGTGATGGTTACATGAGCCTGTACGGTCACAATGAATCATTGTTCAAACAGACTGGAGACTGGGTACAGGCTGGAGAAGTCATCGCAACGGCGGGGGACAGTGGCGGACAACCCACTAGCGCTGTATACTTCGAGATTCGTTCACGCGGTAAACCGATCAACCCGTCAAAATGGTGCTCTACCAGAGTAAAGCACGCTTCAGGCCAGCATCCAACAATATAATAATGTCGGAACATACTGGCATTAATACGCTCTAAGCACTATTATTTACCTAAATTAAAGATTTGTAGCGAACCCTCCTTCTAATACAGGTCAATATACATTCAAAGTGGTTTCTACCGGAGTTATTATATGAGTAAGCAATATAAGACCGTTCTTGTGCTGGTCTTTGGTATATTCGTTGGCGTTTCTGTGTCAATCACCAGCAGCGTGCTGGCTGAGAGAAAAGCAGAAGAATCCGTCGGCCTGCCACTTAACGAATTACGCAATTTTTCTGATATCTTCGCACGCGTTAAGAGCGATTATGTCGAAGAAGTCGATGATAAGACATTACTCGAACATGCCATCCGCGGCATGCTGACAGGACTGGACCCGCACTCCACCTATCTGAACAATGAGGAGTATAAAGAGCTAAAAATCGGTACCACCGGCAAATTTGGCGGTCTCGGCATCCAGGTCGGCATGGAAGATGGCTTCGTAAAAGTCATCTCTCCCATCGACGATACCCCGGCATTTCGTGCCGGCCTTGAATCGGGTGATCTCATCATCCGCCTGGACGATAAGTCAGTCAAAGGCATGACCTTGAACGACGCCGTCAAAATCATGCGTGGTGAACCGGGTACCGACATCAAATTAACCGTGATACGCGAAGGTGCCGATAAACCGCTGCCATTCACCGTTACCCGTGACATCATCTCGGTTAAAAGTGTCAAAAGCCGCATCCTGGAACCTGACTACGGTTATATTCGTATCAGTAATTTCCAGTCCAAAACCGCACGTGATCTGGTAAGCGAATTAAGCAACCTCAAAAAAGAGAATAAGAACGAACTCAAGGGTCTGGTACTTGATCTGCGCAACAATCCCGGTGGCGTACTAAGCGCTGCTGCAGACGTTTCTGATGCCTTCATCGATGAAGGCAAACTGGTTTACACACAAGGCCGTATAGCTAACTCCGACTTCGAATTTAACGCCAAACCCGGTGATATCATGAATGGTTCACCCGTGGTGGTATTGATCAATGGCGGTTCGGCTTCAGCATCAGAGATCGTTGCCGGTGCACTGCAAGACCATAAACGTGCCGTTGTTATGGGCAGCAAATCATTTGGCAAAGGCTCGGTACAGACTATCCAGGAGTTGCGCAGCGGCGGTGCGGTCAAGATTACAACCGCGCGTTACTTCACACCGAATGGCCGCTCGATACAGGGCGAAGGAATCACCCCGGATATCATACTCGACCATTATGATATCAAAGACTCAAAAGATGATGATAAATCTCTACGCATAAAGGAGTCTGATCTAAGCGGCAGCATAAGTAACCCGACAAAGTCACAGGAGGCCATCATAAAAGCAGAGGAAGAAGGCACAAAAGATGAAAAGAAAGATGAGAAGATAAAAGCCTCTGATGACTTCCAGTTATTCGAAGCCTTGCTGCTATTAAAAGGTCTGAATATTTTAAGTAAATCGTGATCAACGAGCGTTTTCCGACTATATTTAACATGGATGTTATATGGCACTTTTCTAAAACCAGCCCATGGTTTCACGGTATCCATGAGAAAACAGAATCGATTGATAGCTTTTGCTTCTTTGATTTTTGTTTTTATTCACCCACCGGCACAGGCGGATAAGCTCGCCAGCATAATAATAGATGATGTCGGCAACAACCTTGAATTTGGCCGCGAAGTCATAAACCTCCCGGCCACATTAACCATCGCTATACTGCCGAAAACCACCTACGCCAAAAGACTGGCCAGACTAGCGGCCAAAAACAATAAGGAAGTCATGTTGCACCTGCCGATGCAGTCCGTCGAACATCATCAGCATTCTCCCGGCACGCTCGACCTGCACATGACCAGGAGCGAATTTAGAGAACAACTGCGTTTGAACCTGAACTCCATACCGTATGTTCGCGGTGTGAACAACCACATGGGCAGCCTGTTGACCAGGCACCCGGGACATATGACATGGCTAATGGATGAACTATCACGCAGGGGAGGCCTGTATTTTATCGATAGTAAAACCACCAGCAAGTCGATCGCCGATAAAATCGCCATTGAGAACAACGTTCCAGTACTGTCGCGTGACTTTTTTCTCGACCCCGACCATAAAGCTGAAACATTGCGCCGGCAGTTTGACCGCTTTATACAGAAAGTTAACCGGCGTGGTTATGCCCTGGCTATCGCTCACCCGTATCCAGAGACCATCAAGTTTTTAAAAGCAAACCTTAACGAATTAAACCAGCATGGCATCAAGCTGATCCCCGTCTCAGACCTTGTGCGTACTGCTAATCAACGAAACAAATACCCGGAGAATCAACATGTCGCGTGTACTAGTGCCGCTTGCCCAGGGCTGTGAAGAACTCGAAGCTATCACCATCACCGACCTGTTAGTCCGTGCTGGTGTCACGGTCACCACCTGTGGCCTCGATGACCTGCCAGTAAAAGCTTCCAGGGGCACAACGATTATCCCGGATACCAGCATCGACAAGGTAATGGATGAAACCTACGACCTCATCGTCTTACCCGGCGGCCTGCCAGGCGCTGATCACCTGCGAGATAACGACCAGTTACAGCTATTATTGAGAAAACAGGCAAAAGCTAATAGATACCTCGCTGCGATCTGCGCTGCACCAAAAGCACTGGCAAAAGCAGGTGTATTAGACGGAAAAACGGCAACCAGTTACCCGGGGACATTAGAATCGCTGGACAATAATGCCATCAAGATTTCGCAAAATGCTGTCGAAATTGATGGAAAAATCGTAACTTCTCGCGGGCCAGGAACAGCTATGGACTTCGCCCTTACCCTGATAGAACTGCTGGAAGGCCCTGAAAAGCGCGATGAAGTAAACCAACAGCTCGTACGTTGACCGTATATTTTCATATAAATCAACAAGATAAAATTTAATTAAATCCTTATATACTATGGTGTTTATAATTCCATGGTTTTTCTATATAATACTTGACCTAATTACTAGGTTATTATTTTTTATTATATACAGGTACATCCCATGCAAGCAGAAGTTAACGGTCAAATTATCCAGCTCAGTGAAGCCGGCTGGTTAGAAAATCTTGATGAATGGAGCGAAGAGCTCGCAGTTGAAATAGCTAAAAACGAAAAAATTGTCGATGGACTCACCCAGGAACACTGGGACATCATCAATGAAGCACGCGAATATTTCCATGAAAACGGCAGCGTTTGTGAGCCTCGTGCATTTTCAAAGATAATGAAGAAAAAATACGGTAAAGATCGTAGCGATCAGAAGTATATTTATTCTTTATTCCCGACAGGTCTGATCAAATGCGCAAACAAGATTGCCGGTTTGCCACGTCCAAAAGGCTGTAGTTAAGTTATCAGACTCGGTTCATACTATAGAAAGCCGCGATATTGATCGCGGCTTTTTTGTTGATTGATACAATTTTTTCTCGCTGTAGAAAGGCGCTTTTCACCTCCATAGAAGATTCATAAGCAGAAGGTCATGGTAGAATAGTCCCGATCCTGACACCATCATTTAACAATCATTGGAGTAACAGTCATGGAAGATACTGCACTCAACTACCTGCAACATACCTTCGGCTATTCGGAGTTTCGCCTGCAACAGGGTGAGATAATAGAAACCCTGATCGGCGGTGATGATGCGGTCGTATTAATGCCAACCGGTGGTGGAAAATCACTGTGTTACCAGATTCCTTCGTTATGCCGCAATGGTACCGGCATCATCATATCGCCATTGATCGCGCTGATGCACGACCAGGTAATCGCCCTGCAGCAACTGGGCATCAAGGCCGCATTTCTAAACTCTACACTGGACGCTGATACCTCACGTCAGACAGAAGCCGATCTGATCAATGGTGATTTAGACATGCTGTATGTCGCACCAGAGCGACTCAACACCAGTGGTTTCATCCAGCTATTAAGACAGACCAGCATCTCTCTTTTTGCCATCGATGAAGCGCACTGTGTTTCACAATGGGGCCATGACTTTCGCCCGGATTATATCCAGCTGTCATTACTACATGAACAGTTTCCCGATATACCCAGAATAGCACTGACTGCAACCGCCGACCAGGCCACCCGAAAAGAGATAAGACAACGGCTGCAACTGGAGCAAGCACGTGAGTTTATCTCCAGTTTCGATCGGCCCAACATCTGTTATCGTATCACCGAGGCTCAGAGTAACGCGCGGACAGCACTGTTAAGGTTTATTCAAAATGAACACGAGAATGATTCAGGTATCGTTTACTGCCTGTCGCGAAAAAAAGTAGAGGCTACTGCGACATGGCTGACAGAAAAAGGCTTTACCGCTCTGCCATACCATGCCGGTCTATCCTCGCAGGAAAGGCAAACAAACCAGCAGCGTTTTCTCAATGAAGACGCTGTCATCATCGTCGCCACTATCGCTTTTGGCATGGGTATCGATAAGCCAGATGTGCGCTTCGTGGCGCATCTTAATCTACCCAAAAGCATGGAGGCCTATTACCAGGAGACGGGACGTGCTGGTCGAGATGGCCAACCAGCAGATGCATGGATGGCGTATGGCTTACAGGATGTCATCACGCTAAAGCAGATGATGGCGACTTCGACGGCAGCGGAGAAGTACAAACGTGTAGAGCACCAGAAACTTGAATCCATGCTCGGATTTACCGAGATTACCGGTTGCCGCCGACAGTCACTACTGGAATATTTCGGTGAAACGCTGGAGCAGGCCTGCGGTAACTGTGATAACTGCTTATCACCAGCCGAGACCTGGGACGCAACGCTGGCGGCGCAAAAGGCATTATCCTGCGTGCATCGAACCGGCCAACGGTTCGGTGTCAACTATCTCGTCGATGTATTAACTGGCAAAGAGAATGATCGCATCAGCCAGTTTGGCCATGAATCTTTAAATATCTATGGATTAGGCAAGGAATTTGACGCCAGGCAATGGCGTACTATTTACCGTCAGCTGATCAGTCGTAACCTGCTCGCCGTTGACTTCGATGGCCATGGCAGTCTTCGCCTGACAGAACAGTGCCGCCCGATTTTACGCGACGAGCAGACGCTGTTATTACGCAAAGAGAGCAAACAGGCAAAAGCTTCACGTAAAGGTCGTAAAACATTCACCAGTGATAATGCTGCCAACCATGCCTTATGGGAAGCACTGCGTGACTGTCGAAAAAGGCTCGCCGATGAAAATGACGTGCCGCCATTCGTCATCTTCCACGATGCGACCCTGTCTGAAATGATGGAACGGCAACCTGAAAATCATGATCAGTTTCTGCTGCTGAGTGGTGTCGGTGAGACCAAGCTTGAGAAATATGCCGATGCCTTCCTCAAGGTAATCCGCGAACAACAGAATGATAGCAAACCAGGTACTACTGATACGGTCCATGAGACGCTTATGCTGTTCCGCAGTGGCCAGGATATAGACACCATCGCCAGCAAGCGCAATATCAAAACCGCAACTGTTTATGCACACCTCGCCAGTTGTATCGAACAGGGCGAACTGAACCTTGATGATGTTATCGACATTGAACCGCAGGACATCAGTATCATCCATGAAACGCTGCTAAGCGTCAACGATGGCAGCAGAAAATTAAAACCGGTATACGATGCGCTCGACGGAACGTTTGACTACAATGTACTGCGCTGCGTACAGGCAGCGACGCTACCAGCCTGAGCCGGCACGTTTACTGCCAGCGAATGCCTAGAAATAGTCCTCATAACGTTTCTTGGTTGCGTTACCAAAATGCACTTCCAGACGGAAAAATATTAACCATTTAGAGTGCCGGTCTTCTGTTATCTCCTGGCGCTCTTCATCGAACGTTACCGGCCAGGTGAATTCAGGCGCAAGCTCGTAAAACAGCCATTTACGATGGAAGTTTTTCCTGAACCGAACGCCTAAGCGATAGTTGGTAGCCAGTACCAAGGGTTCAGTTACTCCATTGGCACTGACCTCATAAGATAACGATGTTTTTTTATTGATTCGTTGATACAGCACAAATGCCTGCAACCAGTCGACGCCATCAAACTCTTCTGATAATTTACCCTCACTGGAAGAGCGAAAGAACAACTGGTTCTTAAACAGCTTTTCGAAATCGATCAGAGTGCGGGCGCTATTGATGGCTTGCTCACGCTGTAGTTCCTGCGTCAATCGTAAAGTGATGGATTCAAATGCGGGATAGGTATAACGGTAACGTAGCCGTATCCTCGGGCTCAGGCTGATGCTGACATTAAACTTCGAACGCTCATTCTGTTTAACATCGAGCTGCAATCCCAGCGTGTTGGTTGTTGACTCCTGATCCGGTGAAATATCACGCAAGGCCTCATCTTCATCACTTTCGAAGGTCAGTCGAAGACGATTCTCCAAACCCGGAAGCTCAATACTGAAACTGAGATTCGACTTGAATTCAAAATACTCTTCTTCGTCATAGGTGAAATCATTACGCCAACGGATATAGGTTCCTGCGGCACCTTCATTGAATATACGATCACTGCCAAAAAAGTTATCGAACCATAATGCGGGCTCACAGAAAGATGAGTTTACATACACCTGTGTTTCATCATACCAACTTTTCTCATAAGTATAAGTGTCAAGACCGCGGTCACACGGATCTTCCGGGTTAACTATTTTAAATATCTCATTTTCTTCTGCATCTTCCTGTGACCACTCAATAGTTTCATCGTAACTCTTACTTTCATCTGGCAGCGCTGGGACATCATTAGCCTCAGCATGTTGATTCTCTGGCAACACTGGATCACCATTCTCAGCCGTCTGCGCACTCACTGTTACGGACATCGTAATCAACGATATAAAAACGACCGCATTTAACTTATTTATAAAATAATTAGTATCGTTGAAGCACACGTGAATTATCAATTACACTCAATATTTTTTACTGTAAGATATCATTATATAAGCTAGTACGGCGTAATTCACAAAAACATTATATGTCTACGATAACACAAGATTTGCCAGAGATAGTGGCGGCAATCGACCTCGGCTCAAACAGCTTCCATATGATTGTAGCCCGCCTTGAAGAATCCGGCACATTGTCGGTAATCGATCGCTTACAGGAAAGTGTTCGTCTCGGTGGCGGCCTCGATGATAAAGGCAATATAAGTGAACCTGCACAAAAAAGGGCCTTTGAATGCCTCGAAACATTTTCTCAACGTATACGCGACCTGCCGCCCTCTGCCGTTCGTGTTGCTGGCACAAACACCCTACGTGTGGCAAAGAACTCACGGTCATTTGTCAAACACGCTGAAAATATATTAAACCATTCTATCGAGATTATAGCGGGGCGCGAAGAAGCCCGCCTGATCTATCTCGGTGTGGCTCATGGGCTGGCGACCAAGGAAGGCAAACGACTGGTGGTCGATATCGGCGGCGGTAGCACAGAGTTTATTATCGGTCACGGCATGACGCCATTGCGCAGGGAGAGCATCTATACCGGTTGCGTCAGTTCCAGCAGACGCTTTTTCAATAACGGAGTTATAACAAAACAGGCCATGTATGCGGCAGAGCTTGAAGCGGCTTTGACCCTGTTCCCGCAAGCACCCGATTTCAAAGCAGGAAGATGGGAAGAAGCGATAGGATGCTCGGGCACCATTAAATCCATTGGAAATATCGTCCATCAAGAAGGCTGGTGCCTGGAGGGGATTAGTTACAAGGCATTGTTAAAACTGCGCGATGCTGTCATCGATGTGGGGCATGTCGACAAACTAAAACTATCTGGATTAAGCGATAACCGTAGACCCGTCATCGCTGGCGGCCTCACTGTCTTGCTGGCAATATTCAAGACATTGAATATTGAACACATGCTGGTCTCCGATCAAAGCATGAGAGAGGGCTTGCTCTATGATCTAGTCGGACGGATAACCCATCAGGACGTAAGAGACGCCACCGTCGAAGCAGCGATGTCTCGCTGGGGTGTCGATGTCGAGCAGTCAACACGAATAACAGCAACCGTTGAATCCCTGTGCCATGCCGCCTGTAAACAGTGGTCGATTGATACTGAGCAACTTGCGCCATTACTTAAATGGGCATCTATGCTTCACGAGATCGGTCTGCAGGTCTCTCACAACAACTATCACAAGCACGGCGCCTATATATTACAAAATGCTGACCTGCAAGGCTTCTCTCGCCAGGAGCAGGCATTGCTTGCCGCGCTGGTCCTGTCTCATCGCAGCAAGTTGAGAGTTGATGCTTTCAAACGGCTGATGAAACCATTCGTGAAACCAGGAAAACAGATGTGTGTAATATTACGTATCGCAGTACTGTTACACCGTGGTCGAACCGACCAGCAGATACCTGATATAGATTTAGTGATAAAGAATAAAAAAATACATCTACGCTTTCCTGAAGGCTGGCTCGATGAGCACAGCATGACACTAGCTGATCTGACGAAAGAGGTCGACTATCTTAATGATGCCGGCTATAAACTAAGTTTTGAATAACATGCTTATAAAAATTTTTTCTATCACCAGTATACTGCTGTACGCTGCCTGCAGCACAACTAGTGGCACGGCAACTTTCAAACCTGTAACAGCTAAAGCAGATCAGGCGGTTATTTATATCTATCGGCCTTCAGTGATGAGCAA
>CBDUKK010000024.1:0-11024 GCA_965367795.1 uncultured Gammaproteobacteria bacterium | reverse complement strand
TGATTACCTTCAGGCAGCGGTATGAGTTCGTGGCCCTCACGGATGATGATATCTATCTTATCGATATGCTCGACCCTGTTGGCTTCCAGTAAGCCTTCCACCCGCCTCAATAATCCTTTTTTTCTTATCGGGATCATCATTACCGCCCGGGCCTGTTCCGGTGTGCTGACATCGAGAGGTTCGTCGATGGCGAGGGAGATGGCCAGTTCTTCGATACCGAACTCACCATTATCCAGAATCCTCGCGCAGTCACCGCCGATGGTACGTGAGGCTATCTCGAGTATCCATACCTGGCGCTCAGCATCTATCCTGCACTCGGCATGTACCGCGCCCGTGGTCAGACCATAAGCATCGCAGGCTTTTTGAATCACAGCTTTTATGGACTGCTGCAATTCTTCATCCAGGGCCGTTGGCGTAACATAGATGGTCTCTTCAAAATAGGGGCCGACCAGCGGATCGGGTTTATCAAAGATGGTGATGGTATTCAGTACGCCATGTTGCAGGAAACCTTCATAGGCGATCTCGATGCCATCGATGTAATCTTCTATCAGCAGGTGGTGCTGTTCGAAGTCGCCCGATGCGCTAGCAATGATCGGTCTAAGCCTGTCGCAGGCGGCGAGAAATTCAGTTTCGTTATCGGCCCGGATGACACCACGGCTGGCCGACATATTCAGCGGCTTTAACACGCATGGCCAGGGCAGGCCGGCCATCTGCTTTTCCAGTGGTCGTGTTAGATCGAGCAGGCAGTGGATAGGTACAGGGCAGCCTGCCAGTGCCAGCTGTGCACGGGCCAGGTCTTTGCGAGAAGAACATTGTGCCGCCTGCGGCGGGTTATGAGGAAGTTTCAGGGCCCGGGCCGTGAGTGCGGCCAGTTCGACTGTCTGATCGTCGCTGCCCAGGATACCGGCGAACGGCCTGTGGCTGTCTTCATTCAATATGATGTCCAGCGTCGCGTCAGGGTCTTCAAAATTAACATGTATGCCATTGGCAACTTCCGATACCAGCGAATGTTGCCCTTCTGAGGCGATGGTCACGTCGAGACCGAGATTTATTGCTGCTTTAATATAAGGCGCGATGCGATAACTGTTGTGGTGTGAGATCAGTAACAGTCGTTTTTCTTGAGGTATCGGCATGGCCTCGTCTGCAGTTTCCTGTGCTGTGAATTATGGCTGGAAAGTAAAAAGGGTGGGTCATATCTTAATATGACTCACCCCCGGGTATTACTTAAAACGGTATGTGATAAAACTGCGTTTAACCGCAACCACCACCGCCAGCTGCGCCACAGCCGCCGCAGGCACCGCCGCTGCTGGTATTGGCAAAGACGTTTTTAAAGACGAAGCTGGCATTAGCGCCTTCTGTCTGGTAGTCGATCTCTACACCTTCGAGAAATCCGAGCGCAACCGCATCCACATGCACTTTAAGGCCTTCTTTTTCCAGGGTGGTATCAAAGGGTGTCGGCTGATCGACGAAGGTCATGCCGTAAGACATGCCGCCACAGCCGCCACCTGAGACAAAGATGCGAACACCGTTTACACCGTCTTCACTCTCTGTCAGAGCTAACAGCTGTTTAACTGCCTCATCAGACACTTTGACCTGGTCGGTTAACTGAGAATTAAATTGTACTTGAGACATAGAAGAACTCCTGCTGAGTTGCTGTAATAATGAATTAATACTAGCACGTTTTTATTTTTATTGCTTACGATAATTCCGTTATAAATCATGAGGATATTACCTGTTTCCTGTGCAGTCGACAGGTTAGCATCGGCATTTGCGTCAATGCTTACCAGACATTTTTAATAACAGGGAAATCTGATATATTCATGCGATTACTGGTTCATTTACTATAATCAATGTGAACGATCAATCACGTTTCACACTTAAAATAACCTTGTATTATGGACCGTAAAATCAACGTCGCTTACTTGAAAACAGGCATGTACGTATCAAACCTTGATCGTCCGTGGATCGATACGCCATTCCTGCTGGAAGGCTTTTTGATCAAGTCGGAAGAAGATATCATAGCATTAAACCAGTACTGTACTTACGTATATATTGATACCGACCGCGGCGTCGGTGCGTCTATTTATATCGAAGAAGGACCTCGTCTGAAAACCAATTCCTACCTGGAAAGGTTCTTGCAGGACAATAAGAAAAAGGTCGAATACAAAAACACCAGGCCGACGAAAGAAGAGATACCTGATACTCAGACAGCCCTGGAAAGTGCCAGTAATCAGGTTGCGCACATCATGGAGGATGTGAAAGAGGGCAAAAACCTCAATATGGTCGCTGTGAGGGGGGTCGTCGAGCCGATACTCGATAGTATCATCCGAAACTCCGAAGCCTATATGTGGCTTTCGATGATGCAGAAGAAGAACTCATATACCTATTCACACTCTGTTGATAATTGTGCACTGGCAATCGCATTCGGTAGATTTATGGGATTACCTAAAAAAGATCTGCGCACACTGGCGGTCGGCCTGTTGATGATGGACATGGGAAATGTCAATGTACCTGAAGGTATCCTGAATAAAAATGGAAGACTGACTGAAGCTGAGTACCGGATCGTGAAAAAACATGTTGGTCACAGTGTCGTTATATTGAAGAAAACGAAAGGTATGAACGAGGACATCATCAATATTGCACTGACACACCATGAGCGTTTTGATGGCAGTGGTTATCCAAATGCTCTGCAGGGAACACAGATTCCGGTATATGGACGTATGGCAGCCATCATCGATTGTTATGATGCAATGACCAGTGATCGTCCTTTTAGCGCAGCAAAATCTCCCTATTCAGCGCTACAGAATATATATAACTGGCGTGGGAGCGCCTTTCAGCCTGAACTGGTTGAGCAGTTTTTACAATGTATGGGGGTTTACCCTACAGGTTCACTGGTGGAGATGACGAATGGATCAGTCGCGATCGTTCTGGAACAGAACCTGACACAGAGGATGCGCCCCAAAGTCATGTTGATCCTGGACGAAGACAAGCAGCATCTGATGGAATATAAAACCGTTAACCTGGCTACAACTTTTGAAGATGCAAGTCGAATGCCGATGAATATTTACCGGGGTCTTGATCCTGGTGCCTATGGTATAGATCCTACCGAATATTACTTATAAATATAATATAAATCGAGCTAATGAAATCTCGCCTGGCATTTTTCAATACTATCGCTTCACACATTGGTACCAGTGAATCTAATATCGCATTTATAATCATCAAAATTCGGCGATTTAAAGAAATAAATACGACATACGGTTTTAAAAAAGGTGATGAATATCTCGAGTATGTCGGCGATAAATTACAGGCAATATTGCGGCCAGATGACCTCGTGGGCCGGATAGGCGATAACGAATTTGCCGTATTACTTCCCTCGCTGAATAATACTTCCCATGCCTTGCTCGCAGCAAACAAGATTACTTCCGTGTTTAAACATGCTGTCGATATCGGTGGCTCGATGATCTCGCCAAAAGTGGTGCTCGGGATCTCAGTAAAGCCAGATCACGGTATCACATTTGATGAGCTGTTACATGCCGCTACGCTGGCGCTACAGCAGGCCGAGAATGATAATGAGGACTACCTGCTCCACCAGGTATCCAGCACGAGTCTTCCGCCAAGTTTGATGCTGGAAAACGAGATTCAGTCTGCGCTCGAAGATGATGAATTCAGTCTATTATGCCAACCAAAAGTAAACCTCAACAGCGGAAAATTATATGGCGGTGAGTCGCTGATCCGCTGGAACAGTAAAAAATACGGCTTCATTAATACACAATATTTTATCGATATCCTGGAAGGCAGCAGTTCACTGGTACCAGTGACCAGCTGGGTGCTGAATGGTGCATTGAGGCAGTGTATCCGATACCAGGAGGCCTATCCCGTCTTCAGCGTAGCAGTAAACCTGTCGCCTTCATTATTGACTAGCCGAAGCATCGTGGAGATCGTATCAAACGCGGTTAGCATCTGGGCAATCGATCCAGCCAGCCTGGTATTAGAAGTTACCGAAGGTGCGATGATGATGAATCCGAAGAAAAGTCTGGAGATATTGAATGAATTTCACGCCCTCGGCTTTGGCGTTTCTATCGACGACTTCGGTACCGGGTACTCCTCGCTGGCCTATCTTAAAAATCTGCCCGCTGATGAGATCAAGATCGACAAGTCATTCGTTATGAACATGGCCAACGATAAGAAGGATGAGAGTATCGTAAAAGCAGCGGTTGATCTTGCCCACAACCTTGATCTAAAGATCGTAGCCGAAGGCGTCGAAGACGAAATAACACTGGATATGCTCAGTGAGATGGGCTGTGACTATGCCCAGGGGTACTATTTGGCCAAACCTATGCCGAGCGAGGAGCTTCTGCTATGGATGAAGGACAGTGAGTGGACCTGATTTTATCTATTAGCTGTCTGCATATCATTCGTAGTCTATGCTCTGCACCTGTGAGAGCTGAGATGAGGCTTTAGCTGGATTTCTGTCGATGAAATAATGCATACAGACTTGGGACCAGTATCAGGCTGACAAATAACGAGAAGCTCAGTCCCCAGACGATCACGAATGCCAGGGGCTGCAACATCTCGGAGCCTTCGCCGAGGCCGATCGCCAGCGGCATCATGCCAAACACGGTGGTCAAGGTGGTCATCAGGATAGGGCGCATCCTCAATGCGGCTGCATTCTTTATCGACTCGATCAGTAACCCGGTTTTTTCACGTTCTATCTCTATCTGCTCGACGAGTACGATCGCGTTGTTGACGACGATGCCCGTGAGCATGATCAGACCCAGCCAGACCGGCATCGACAGGCTCATATGCGGATTGATCAGCAGGCCAACCGCGACACCGATTGCTGCAAATGGAATACTGATCATGATGATCAGCGGATTTAGCAGTGACTCATACTGCACTGCCATAACGACCAGGACCAGGAATATAGCGAGCAGTAAAATCGCTAAACCGGTTTTCTGACCCTGTTCCAGCGTCTTGTTGCTATCGTTATCATAGAGTACAAAGCCTTTCGGTAATACCAGCTGGTTCAGCCTGGATAACGCTTCATCGAGTACCTCCGTCTGACTGTAATCAGGGTCGTATGATGCGGAGATCTCAACGATACGCTGTTGATGGCTGCGGACGATGCGACTGGCCGTTGGCGCACGGTTGATATGAGCGATATCGCCCAGACGTATCGCATTTCCATTCCTGTAATCGACCATCAGGTTCTGTAACACATTGGGGTTATAGCTTGTTGAGCGAGGCAGACGTATACGTATATCAAAGTCTTTGTCACTTTCGATGTAGTTACTGATGATCTCGCCATCCAGCGCTATCTTTAGTGCTCTGCCAACAACGGAAGCATCGATACCAAACTCAGCAGCGCGCTGCCGGTCGATTCGGATATTAAGCTCGGCTTTGACCTCCTCGTAGGAATGCGTGAGATTCTTCAGGCCAGCTACAGGTTCCAGCAGGGCTACTGCCTGGTCTGCGAGCTCACGCAGGGTGTCGAGGTTTTCTCCTCTGATATGGATGCTGACATCATCGTTGCCACGCGCTATATGTAATCCGCGCACCCCGGTGACACGTAACCGTGTTTTGAAGCCGGTAAGGCCAAGTGCGTCTATCTTTTTCTGGATGGATTTAGCCCACTGGTCACTCGTCATCGATCGCTGATCAGAAGGTGTCAACTGTATCTTGATAGAGCTGTAGTTACTGCTTTCATATTCAGAGCGTCCAAAAATAAAGCCGCCGGCGGTAGTGAATAACGTAATCACTTCTTCCTGTTCCAGCAGTAAATCTTCTATCTGGTCGACCGCGCTATCCATCTCTTCAAGCTGCATTCCGGCATCGCCGCTGATCGAGAGTGAAACTTTGCCTTCGTCGACACGCGGCAGCTCGATACGTTTTGTGGTGTTGATCTGATAGATGGCGGCGCCGAGAAGCAGGCCGAAAAGCAGTAATGTTGTAACTGGATGGGCAAGAAAATGACGCGATCTATTAATATATATAACTTTAAGTTTATCAACTAATACATTGATTATATTGTTATCTTTCTGCCGATATTTCACTTTTGCGCCAAGCGCAGGGACCAGGGTTAATGCGACTGCCAGGGAGGCGAGCATGGCCGATGTGATGGTGATGATGAGTTCCTGAAACAACAGGCCGGACATGCCGCCGATGAATAAAAAAGGTAACAGAGCACCAAGGTTGGTACTGGTAGATGCAACGATCGGGCTGTTTACTTCGATTGCGGCATTGACGGCATCGTCATCAGATATCTCCCCCTGAGACTGATGACGAGTAATGTTTTCCAGCATGACGATGGTGCTGTCGATCAACAGTCCCATGCCAAGTGCGAGACCACCCAGGGTCATGATATTCAGCGTCAGATCAAATATCTGCATGATGGTAAATGTCACCAGGATGCCGATTGGAATGGCGGTGCCGATAATAAGGGTACGCAACATGCTGCCCAGGAACAGGTAGATGACACACATGGCGAGTAATGCGCCGCTGACTGCTGCGATCGAAGCATTTGTTACCGCGTGCCTGACGAATACTGACTGGTCGTCGACGACGGCTAGCTGAATATCCTCAGGAATGGCATTTTGTGCCTGCAGGTTGTTGATCCTGTGTCTGACTTCGTTGACCACGGCTATGGTATTTGCCTGCGGTTGTTTCTGGATAGACAGTTTTACCCCCGGGACCTTGTTCAGACGAATGCGAAGACGCTCATCTTTATGTTTGTCGACCACTTTTGCGACATCATTAACCCGTATGCTGTCGTCGATGCTGCTGGTTTCGTCTGCAGCAATATTGCTCGGTTGCAGGGGCAGCTGTTTGAGCTCGGTTAGAGAGCTGAAGCGACCTTCGGAGCGTGCCGTAATCTCCTGTCGTCTGGAGATCATCCTGCCACCCGGAGAATCGGAGTTCTGTTGACTGATCTGCTGTGCGAAATCCTGCAGGGAGAGACCGATATCAGCCAGCTTCTCCTGGTCGGGGATGATCTGTATCTCTCTCTCGAGACCGCCACCGACCTCGACTGCGGCTACCCCTGGAAGGTTTAAAAACCATTTGGAAAAGGTATAGTCAGCCCAGGTACGCAGTTCTATAGAGTTGAGCTTATTGGAACTGACGACCAGTTCCATGACGGGGATCTGCGAGGGGTCGCGTTTAAAGATGACCGGTGGTTCATCATTCTCTGGCAAGAAACGTTTTGCCCGGTCGAGACGGATACTGGCATCTCGTAATGCGTTGTTGATATCAACACCATAGGGAAAGCTCAGGCTGACAGCGCTGCGTCCTTCACTTGTCTCAGAGTCGATGGAGATCGCATCCTCCGTGATCGCCAGCTGTTCTTCCAGTTGCCGGGTCACCCGGTCTTCCATGATGCTTGCTGGAACACCCGTATCCATGATACGGACTCTTACTTCCGGGGCGATGATGTGTGGTAACAGGTTGATGCCCAGTTGTTTAAATGAGAACAGGCCGAGGATCATGATAGTCAACGTCAACATGGTGACACCAACCGGATGATGGATCGACCACGCGGCGATACCGCCAGTACGAAATCTCTGTTTCATTATGGTCTGACGGAATCCTGCTGAATCGTTTGTGTAACACTGTCTACGGTATTGGTAACCGTCACTTTCTTGTTATTACGTAAGCCGAGGTAACCGCGGGTTACGATCCTGTCACCGGCTGCTAGAGCAGACAATACTTCGGTCAGCGTACCGAACTGCTGCCCCTGCTCAATATATACTTTTTCGGCGACAGGGTTTCCGTCCTCAGAATCAACGATACGAAATACATAAGCACCGGCAGGCTCGTACTGTATGGTATGTGCAGGTATCACCAGTCTGTCCGTTGCTTTTAGTTCTATGCTGGCACGTGCAAATTGCCCGACGCTGGCACCCGCTGGTACCGGGTCGAGCTGTATTTCGATCAGACCCTTGTGGGTGCTGGCATTGATTGTCGGATGTATGCGAACGATGCTTGCCTTGAATGCTCTGTCACCGAGTGCATCTATACTCAGCGTTATCTCCTGGTTGATAGATACCAGTGGGATCCATCGTTCAGCCAGGCTGGCCTTGAGCAGTAATATTGACGGGTCGATGATACTATGGATATGTGATTGTGCTGCCAGCAGGTCGCCGGGTTCATAGAACCTTTTGGTGATGAGGCCGTCGATCGGTGCTTTTATGCTGGTCCGGTCGAGACGGGTCAGCTGACGCTTTTCTTCTGCAATCGCCAGGTCCAGCACGGTGCGTGCCTTCGCGACTTCTTCTTCTGTCGAGATCTGCTTTGGCAGTAGTTTTATGAGACGTGAAAGATCGACTTTAGCCTGCTCTTTCGAGGCTGTCGCCTTGGCGACGTCGGTTTTCAATAATTCGTTATCGAGCTGTACCAGCAGGGTACCTTTTTTTACGGTATCACCTTCATGGTAAGGCAGCTTGATGATCCGGCCACTTTCTTCGTTGTATAGACGGATCTTTGTCATGGCTTCCAGGGTACCCGAGACAGTCTGAACCAGAGATACCGGCTTGTTTTCTACGGTGATCACTTCGACACGGTGCGTTGTCTGCTGCGTCTTCTTCGCATTGATATTCAGGTCACTGTTACTATCACAGGCGGTCACAAGTAAGCCGACGCTAAAATAAGCGAATAATGACCGATAGAGAGAAAGCTTTTTCGATATAATCATGAGCTGAACTTTACCTTATTACACACCGATACTTCAAAATAAATGATTGACCGACCCACCGCTGAGCCTCACGGTAACCGTAAAGATTTCGACAATATTAAACGACTGTTCCCCTATATCTGGGACTTTAAAGGTCGTGTATTCATCGCCTTGTCATGCCTGATCCTTTCCAAGGTCGCGATCGTCGGCATGCCCCTGGTACTGAAAGAAATCGTCGACGGGCTCGATGGCCGGCAGCTTCTTGCCATGGATAACCTGGAGTCGGCCAGCCTGTCATTACCCTTGATGCTATTACTGGCCTATGGTGCCTTGCGTTTGATGGCGAGCCTGTTCAATGAGCTGCGGGATGCGATCTTCTCGCGTGTGCGCTATCACGCCATGCGTGGTATCTCACGGCGCGTACTGAACCATCTGTATACGCTGTCACTGTCATATCACCTGGATAGAAAAACCGGCGGCATAACCAGAGACCTGGAACGCGGCACCAACAGCCTGAGCTCGATACTCAACTACCTGGTATTCAATATTTTTCCTACGGCTGCAGAGTTTATCTTTGTCGCCTTCATCCTGTTAGGAAAATATGAACCCCATTTTGCCATCATCACTTTTACCACGGTCGCTCTCTATATCGGTTTCACCCTGATGGTCACAAACTGGCGTATGCATTACCGGCACGAGATGAACAGGCTGGAGTCGACAGCGAACAGTTATGCAGTCGACGGTATGCTCAACTATGAGACGGTTAAGTACTTCACCAACGAAGACTATGAGTTGCAGCAGTACGATGATACTTTGGAGCGCTGGGAGAGTGCGGCGGTAAAGAGCCAGGCCTCTATGTCGTTGCTCAATTTCGGGCAGGGCACGGTGATCGCTATCGGCGTTACCCTGATGATGATCTTTGCCGCACAGGGCGTGGTCGACGGCAATATGACACTGGGCGACCTGGTGCTGGTCAACACCATGATGTTGCAGCTGTTTATCCCGCTAAATTTTCTCGGCATCATCTACCGTGCACTGAAATATGCATTGGCCGATATGGATATGATGTTAAAACTGCTGGATACCGAGAGAGAAGTGAAAGACATCGAGCAAGCTAAAGCGTTAACCGTGAGTGATGCAGTCATCCGCTTTGATAACGTTAGCTTCGATTATAACGAGGACCGCAAGATTCTGGATAACATCAGCTTCGAGATTCCTCATGGCCATAAAGTCGCTGTGGTCGGGCCTTCCGGTGCCGGCAAGTCGACCCTGGCTCGCCTGCTGTTTCGATTCTATGATGTCAACTCCGGTGGTATTTTCATCGATGGTCAGAATATAAACAGCGTGATGCAGAACAGTCTGCGCGACAACATCGGTATCGTGCCGCAGGACACCGTGCTGTTCAATGACACTATCGAACATAATATCCGCTATGCCAGGCTCGATGCCAGCGACGAGCAGATACAGCAGGCGGCAAAACATGCCAATATCCATGACTTTATTGTCGGCTTGCCTGCTGGTTATCAGACAGTGGTAGGAGAGCGTGGCCTGAAACTTTCAGGTGGAGAGAAACAACGTATAGCGATCGCACGTGTCATCCTGAAAAATCCTCGCATACTGGTTTTTGATGAAGCGACCTCATCACTGGACTCGCGCTCGGAACAACTGATCCTCGAGTCATTGAAAGAGATCGCCGAAAAGCATACCACCCTGGTCATCGCGCACCGTCTCTCTACCATCATCGATGCCGATGATATCGTTGTTCTCGATAAGGGTAAGATAGTGGAGCAGGGCAGTCATCATGAACTACTCGAGAGAGACGGCCTGTATGCGCAGATGTGGCGATTACAGCAGGAAGAAGAAAAGGAGAAGGAGGACTGATCATGCGTGATGTCGTATTAAGAAAAGAGCCTGTCGAACTGCATAAGATCTTAAAATTTGAAGGCCTGGTGCCTAGCGGCGGTGTTGCAAAACTGGCGATCGAATCCGGCGATGTGCTGGTCAATGGTGAAGTCGAAACACGCAAGCGCAAGAAGATCGTCTCCGGCGATATCATCGAGTTCAATGGAGAACAGCTCCGCCTCGTCGCAGCTGTTTGAAGAGTCGTGCTCGTCGAACACTTATGATGCTGTCAAAAGCTTGGCGGGAGTAGTCAAGAAAATTGATGTGCCTGCCATTATTATCTAGTTGAGTTTAACCATAGATAGGCAGGGGGACACACCATGTTAACCAGTTATGATAAAAGAAGTGTTCAATATTTGATCGAGCAATCTGATCTCAGGGAACGTGATTTCATCGAGGCTCGCGCAAAGATGGAACTCGATATCATCAATAGCCAGTGTTTAAACAGAGC
>CBDUKK010000023.1:0-11131 GCA_965367795.1 uncultured Gammaproteobacteria bacterium | reverse complement strand
GCAGGTCAACGAGCTGAAAAAACTTCGTCTACAGATAGATCAGAACCATCAACGTAGCACCTATGTTACCAGTGGCTCGGCAGCCATCGTTGGTGCGTCGGTTATCTATGCATTAGCAGATTCTGTACCGATGATGTTAGGTGCCCCGGTGCTGGCGTGGCTGTCTGCTATTACCGGTGTACTGTTAGTCATAAACGGGCTTAAAAAATAATCAGCAAGATCTTTATAAAACAGCGGATCATTCTTTTTCTCTGCTGCCTGTTGTTCAATGATCACTTTGCATTTGCAATAGACCCGGGCCTGGACTGGAAGACCATAGAAAGCTCGCACCTCTATGTTCACTATGCGGCAGGCAATGAAGCGACTGCTGAAAGAGCCCTAGTTATAGCGGAACAGGCCCATGAGCGCCTGACCGTAGAATTTAACTGGGTCCCCAGAGAAAAAACGCATATCATATTGAGTGATGAAACCGATCGGCCAAACGGTTACGCCACCCCGATCTTTTTTAACCGTACGGTACTATTCCTTGCGCCGCCAACCAGTGTAAATACACTAGAAGATTTTGACGACTGGTTTACCACCTTGATCGTCCATGAATACACGCACATCGTTCATCTTGATAAAAGTGCAGGTTCGCCAGAATACCTGAGGAAAATATTAGGCCGGTTTTTATTTCTATTTCCTAACGTGTTTCAGCCAGCATGGGTGCTGGAAGGCGTGGCGACACTAAAGGAAACCGATATTGAAAACGGAACCGGTCGCGGGCAGAGCACCATGTTTGCATCGATGATGCGAGAAGAGCTGGCTAATGGCCTGCAGCCCATCTCTCACGTCAACCTGCCGGTGAGCACATGGCCAGCAGGGACGACGCGCTATCTCTATGGTGTTTATTTTATGAACTTCCTGGTAGAGACTTATGGGGAAGATAAGCTGCATGAGTGGATAGAACAATACGGTGATAACCTGTTGCCATTTTTTATCAACACCAATGCCAGGCAAACGCTAGGTAAAAACCTGACGCCATTGTGGCAGGAATTCCAGCTGTGGTTACAGGATAAGTTTCAGGCACAGATAGATCTGATCAAAGCAGGAGGAATAAAGCAGGGCGAACAGCTATCTCTAGGTGCTTACCGGACGAATGCTGTGCATGCTTTTAAAACAGAAGCAGGTGACGAGTTATATTATGTGAGCAATACGGGTTATCAGCGAGCGACCCTGATGCATGTCGACGCGGCGGGTATATCTGAACCACTATTAACGTTGAACAGCACAAGTAACCTTGACGTACATGCTGAATCAGGATTATTGCTGACTCAGGATGAATACTGCAATAACTACACGATCTACAGCGATATCTATTCGTATGATAACAACAGTGACCAGTTAAAACGGTTGACCGAGTGTGGACGTTACGTTTATGCCAGCTGGTACCCGAACGGTAAACAGATAGCGGCAGTAAAACATGATGCCGGAAAGTTTGAACTGCAGTTACTGGATCAGGATGCACAACTACAGGATGTACTGTGGCGAGGCAGTGATGGCGAGGTCGTTGGCCAGATTGATGTCGCACCGGATGCTGAGACTATCGTTGCTTCCGTCTGGCGAAAAAGCAGCGGCTGGAATATCGAGCTTTTTCATGTGATCGATCGAAAGTGGACGGCGGTGACAGCCGGTACGAAGATCGCAGCGAATCCACAATACACAGCGGATGGTAATATCCTGTTCAGTCTCGAAGCAGAAGATGTTTATAATCTCTATCGATATTATCCCGAGACCGGGAAGCTGGAGCAGCTGACCAATCTCCTTGGCGGTGCTTTTCAGTCCAGCCAGGCAAGTGCCGACGGGCCCATTTTCTATGCAGGCTATAGCGCTGATGGTTACTCCATAAACAGGCTGGATGATGTCACCGCTTTTGCTCCAGCGCCCGCATTTGAAGATGACCGTTTACAGTTAGTCGACTATGTTATCTCGCCGCATGAGCAGCGTGATTATTCTGCCTGGTCCAACATGTATCCTCGCTGGTGGTTCCCCGCATGGCAGTTTACCGATCAGCGCTCAGAACTGGGAGTGACGACGCAGGGCTCAGATGCCCTGGGGATTCATAATTATTCGATTACGGCCAGTTATGACTTCAAACTTGATAAGCCGGCAGCTGAGATGAATTATGCCTACGTTGATCGAGTGTTTCTTTCCGCAGCCATGCGTAATGAGATATTCCTGGACAGTAACGGAGAGTTGAGCCGACTCTCTAAACGTACGGTCGCAAGCGCGGTGCTGGCTTTTCCCGACAACTATATCCAGAAGCAGTCGAACCTGCTGTTCAGCGTCATCTATGATAATACCGCTGATGAGGAACTTGCGGCGGGTGTGATGCCGTTGGATGACCTGGAAGATAATATTCTCGGCGTTGCCTGGCTGTATAACTCAGCGGTCATAAACCCGTTATCCATCAGTAAGAATGATGGTATGAATCTACGCCTGGTTGCTGAAGACAGTGATATATTGAGCTCTGACTTTACCGGCCAGGTATACACTTTTGACTGGCGCCAGTATATCCGTACCAGCAGGGAGAGCGTTTTTGCATTACGATTTTTGCAGGGATGGGGTACAGACCAGCCACGTCCGTTTGAGCTCGGCGGTGTCATTTCACAGGGAGACGCTGTCAATATCCTGTTAGGCACAAGTTATGAAGCCGTGTTCGATAATCGCAGTTATTCACTGCGCGGTTATAAAGAGGGTTTGCCGCAGTTGCGTGGGCGTCGTGCCCAGCTGTTAAGTGGCGAATGGCGTTTTCCCTTGCAGCGTCCGGAGACAGGCATCATGGTGCCACCTGTCGGTTTGATGCAATGGTTCGGTACGGTGTTTGCTGAGACCGGCAGCGCATACCAGGATTCACCGGACAGGTACTATAGCAGCCTGGGTCTGGAGATCGATGCAGATATAAGTCTCTTTTACAACGTGGTGATACGAGTGAGTGCGGGGCTGGCACATGGTTTTGACGATGATATCGGTGATGACCTGGCCTACCTCAGGATCGGCAGCAGCTTTTAGTTTGCTGGACGTAGTAATAACTGCGTATCGATGTGATAAAGTAAGTTTTTTATCAGTGTCAGGTTAGCGGGCATCGTCGAAATATTATTGAGAAAATGACTACAGAGCAAACCCCAAAAATAGTCGATGACCTGTTTCAGCAGGCGGTAGATGAAGCCGCCCAGGCTGATATCTCCCATATATTGAACGAACTAAATGATGCACAGCGTCAGGCGGTAACCGCTGCACCCGAGCATATGCTGGTGCTGGCTGGCGCGGGGAGTGGCAAAACCCGTGTGCTGGTACATCGGATCGCCTGGTTGAACCAGGTCGAAGGTGTTTCTCCCTATAATATATTTGCAGTGACATTTACCAATAAGGCTGCTGCTGAAATGCGGCAGCGGGTCGAAAAGCTTCAGGGTATGCCTGTTGCCGGCATGTGGGTCGGTACATTCCATGGCCTGGCCCATCGTATGTTGCGTAATCACTGGAAAGAAGCAAAGTTACCGCAGAGTTTCCAGATACTGGACTCAGATGACCAGTATCGCCTGGTCCGCCGCGTACTAAAAGCACTGGAGCTGGATGAAGCAAAATGGCCGCCAAAGCAGGCACAGGCTTTTATCAATGCACGCAAGGATGAGGGCAAACGGCCTTCACATATCGATACATCGCGAAACCCGATGTATGAACAGCTGGTCAGGATTTATACCGCATACGAGGTCGCCTGTGAACGGGCGGGTGTCATCGACTTTGCAGAGCTGTTACTGCGTACACTCGAGCTGATCCGTGATAATGAATCGTTGCAGTCACATTACCAGAAGCGTTTTCAGCATATCCTGGTCGATGAGTTTCAGGATACCAATACCATTCAGTATGCGCTGATCCAGTTACTGGCAGGCGCCTCGAACAAAGTGTTTATCGTGGGTGATGATGACCAGGCCATCTACGGCTGGCGTGGTGCACGTGTTGAAAACATCCAGCGTTTTCAGAAACACTTTCCAAGCGCTGAGGTAATACGGCTGGAACAGAACTATCGTTCGACCACGACCATCCTGTCTGCCGCCAATGCGCTCATCGACAACAATGCAGATCGCATGGGCAAGAAACTCTGGAGTAGCGGTGAGGACGGTGAACCGATCATCTTCTATAACGCGTATGACGAGCGTGATGAAGCAAAATTCGTGATCGATAAGATAAAGCAGTTCGTCGAAGCAGGAAACGCGCGTGAAGATGTTGCCATCCTGTATCGCTCAAACGCGCAGTCGCGTATCTTCGAGGAGCGTTTTGTCAGCGAAGCGATCCCATACCGTGTCTATGGCGGTATGCGATTCTTCGAACGCGCAGAGATCAAAAATGCACTGGCTTATCTACGTCTTATGGACAACAAGAATGACGATGCCTCTTTCGAGCGTGTGGTGAATACACCGACGCGAGGCATCGGCGAGCGCAGCGTCGACAAGGTTCGTGATGTTGCCAAACAGCGTAATATTCCACTATGGGCTGCTGCCGGGCTGATCCTCGAAGATAAGGGTCTGCCGACAAGAGCAGCCAATGCCCTGCAGGGATTTGTCGACCTTATCGAAAACCTGCGTGCAGATACCAGTGAGATGTTGTTGTACCAGCAGGTCGATCACGTGGTTCACAATGTTGGCCTGATCGAGTATTACGAAAAAGAGAAAACTGAAAAAGCGCAGGCGCGTGTCGAAAATATCGAAGAGCTGATTACGGCGGCGCGTGGTTTCGATTACGACCAGTCAGAACTCGAAGTGCCGATGGATGAGCTGACCGCGTTTTTGACTCATGCTGCTTTAGAGGCAGGTGAAGGCCAGGCCGCCGAATGGGACGATTGCGTACAGCTGATGACCATGCATAGTGCGAAGGGCCTGGAGTTTCCACTGGTCTTCATCGTCGGTATGGAAGAAGGTCTTTTCCCCAGTCAGCGATCACTTGAGGAAGAAGGTAAGCTCGAAGAAGAACGCCGCCTCTGTTATGTCGGTATCACGCGAGCACGGGAGCAGCTGGTCCTGAGTTGCGCCGAGCATCGTCGACTTTATGGCCAGGACCTGTATCCATCACCATCGCGTTTTGTCAGTGAGATCCCTGAGCACCTGCTTAACGAGGTCAGGGGAAGACATAATGCCAGTCATTCGGTCTCTTCTTCTCAATATAAAACGCCGGGTTATAAATCGAATGAGACTGTTAACGGTCTATACATCGGCCAGCGGGTGATGCACAAGAAGTTCGGTGAAGGCATCATAACGAATCTTGAAGGCAGTGGTAGCCATGCCCGGGTTCAGGTCAATTTTGAATATGAAGGCAGTAAGTGGCTGGTGATGGCATACGCCAATTTATCAGCAGCGTGAAGTGAGCCTGGTCGCGTAGTTGCGCTAACATTATTATTTAACATCAAATCATTAAGGTACCAGTATGAAACGTCGTGATTTTATAAAACAGGCAAGCGTCGGTGCAGTAGCAACAACAGGTGTAGCAGCACCGGCGATCGTCAGTGCAGAAACGAAGATAAAGTGGAAGATGGTTACCACCTGGCCGAAGAATTTTCCTGTACTGGGTACCGGTGCTAATCAGCTGGCAGAATTGATCACCGAGTTGAGTGGCGGCCGTATAAAAGTAAAAGTATATGGCGGTGGTGAACTGGTCCCGGCCTTTGAGGTATTCGACGCAGTATCCCGTGGTACGGCCCAGATGGGGCATGGTGCGGCATATTACTGGAAGGGCAAAATAGAAGAAGCACAGTTCTTCTCGACGGTTCCTTTTGGTATGAACGCACAGGAGATGACGTCCTGGTTATATTATGGCGGTGGCATGGAACTCTGGCGTGAAACCTACGAACCTTTTGGCGTCATCCCGGCGGCGGCAGGTAATACTACGGTACAGATGGCCGGCTGGTTTAACAAGGAGATAAACAGTACTAACGATCTTAAAGGCTTAAAGATGCGTATCCCCGGCCTGGGCGGTGAGGTATTAAAACGTGCCGGCGGTACGCCCGTCAATCTGCCCGGTGGCGAGCTATTCACTTCGTTAAAAACTGGCGCCATCGATGCTACCGAGTGGGTAGGTCCTTATAACGACCTGGCATTTGGCCTGCATAAGGCAGCTAAATATTATTACTATCCTGGTTGGCACGAGCCCGGCACGACGCTGGAGGCGATCATCAACAAGAAAGCATTTGAAGCGCTGCCAAAAGACCTGCAGGCTATCGTAGAAAATTGCTGCAAAACGGTAAATCAGAACATGTCGCTGGAATATACCGCTAAAAATAATGCGGCACTGGATACGCTGGTAAATAAACACAATGTCGATCTTCGCCGGCTACCTGATGATGTCCTGCTCAAATTAAAAACGCTGTCACAGGAAGTTGTATCGGAACTGGCCGGAAAAAATAAAGCCGCACAGAAGATCTATGATTCTTATAGCAAGTTCTATAAACAGGTTTCTGCCTGGCATGAGATTTCTGAAAAGATATATTTTAACGTGCGTTAAAAGAAGAAGGCTATCCGATGCTCATATCGTCTCCCTGTATCAGGAACTGCTGCCTCGATAAACAGGATATATGTATCGGTTGCGGCAGGACGGTACAGGAGATCATCCGCTGGGGAGAAGCGGACGATGAAGAGAAGCAGAAAATTTTGAAATCTGCACAGGCGAGGCGTGCGAATAGAGCAGGGTAGTTTTTTCTCTTAGTTATACCTTTCTATATATTAAATATTGATCTCTACGCCAGTAATCGCATCTTCTTCTTTCCTGTACTCGGGCTCGCATACGATCAGTCGATTGTGTGCAATACCGTGGTTATCGATCAGATAGTTTTTGCTTTTATCCTGACGATCTTTGGCGAGCTGATCGAGTTGTGATGATTGTTCAGCGGTTAATTTAATATCGACATGGCTCTTCTCTTCTCCCTTGTTACTTTTTTCGAGCTGCTCTTTAAGTTCAGGGAATAGCACACGCGCATCCTGCTGGTTGGTGACGCCGCACAGGGTCAGATGTACCTGTGGCTTCTCAGTCAATAGCTTAGAGAGGTTGCTTAATTGCTCTTTGTTATCAGACGAGATCTCTGAAGAACCTGGGACAAAGTTTAGCGGGTCAAAATTTAATGCTGTGGCGAGATTAAAAGCCATGTTCCCGCCCGCGTAGATCAGGCCATAAGGTGTATAAAAGGTGATCAAGGTGACGGTGGCTGCTTTGGATGTGGCTTTGACGATAGCATCCATCGGGTTGAAGTCGGGGTTGTTAACGTCACCGGTTATCGGGATATCAAGGTGGATACTGTCATCCTTGTCTCTTAGTAATACCAGTGTCTGATTCAGCGGCATGCCAAACTTTTTATTGAGTTTGTCCGCGTCCTCTTTGCTGCTTGCCTTGATGTTGAAATGGTATAGCGATAAGCCGATGTTACTATCGAGTACACCGTCAACAGCCTGTAGTTTAAGGTCAGCATCGAGCTGTCCGCTTTTTATGGCATGACCGATAGCTTTTTTTGTAGCGGGAGATGCGACGCGCAGATCGAAGCCTTTTAATTTGCCATCCGCATCAAATGATATCTTGTCTGCAAATGGTTTGACTTTACCTTCGATATCGATGGTGCTGTGTAACAGGGTTTTTGCAGCAAGTCTGAATGGACTTTCTGAGTCGGGCTTTTCTGAATAGATGTCGCTCATATCAAAGCTAAGGCTTTGCAGGCCAACATTCGTTGCCGGTTGTGTACTGTAGTCGGTGAAAGTCGTCTGCTTGTCCGAAGAGAGTTTTACTTTTTGTAGCGCGATAGAAAAGGGCTCGCTGCTTTCAGCTTTTTGTTCTGACTTCAATTTCTCAGTGTCTTCACCTTTTGTATCCTTCTGCAGCCATTTGTCATGCTCCCAGCTGCCATCTTTGTTTATTGATACCGTATTCGTGAGCCCGTTTAGAACGATAGACTTTACTGCAACCTTGTTCTTTGTATACAGGACATCATCGATCGAAAGTTTGTCGAATGCTGCTGTGTTGTCATCGCTACTGTTACTTCTCTGCAATGCTGCAAGCTTATCGATAGAGAGATTTTTTAATGCAACTTTGTTGATGCCGGTAACATCCAACTCATTTAGAGACAGGTTTTCGAAAGTGATAAGGTCGCGTTCCATGCTCTGGTTATGCACTTTTGGTCGTGAAAGTTCGAGATCTCCTTTTGCGATAAGGTTTATATCGTTTGCGTCAGGTGTTTTAGTATCGTAGTCGACAGAACCGCTCCAGGCGAAATTGGCAAAGGTCAGGCAATAATATATAGATGTATCGTTATCCAGGTAACATAGATCAGGTTCGCTGACATTAACATTTTTCAGAGAGACCTTGAATGAAGACGGCGTAGCAGATGGTTCTTCATTATCTTTTGTTTTATCATCCCGACCGGTGCTGCCAGCCGGTGGTATCCATTGCTGGTACTCCCAGTCTGTCTGGCTCTGCTTGACCAGGTAGACGCCGGGTTTTTCCATGGCGATATCATTTATGGAAAGGCTGTTGAGCTGGGTCAGGTTGATGTCGTCGATCGTCAGCTGATGAAAGCGGACAGAGTCTATGTGCTTTTCATCATCGCGCTGCAGCAGTGAAAGCTGATTCATCTCCAGTTCATCGATGTGAATTTTGTTTAAACCGGAGATGACAACATTATTTAAGGTATTAGAGCTCGAGGTTAATAATTTTCTACCACGCTTGTTGTCAGTGATATTCAGGCCGTTAAGTTTGAAATCACCGGTCGAAGATATCGCGATATCTTCCGTTTTCAGAAGTTCTTTATCGGTCGCATAGCTTATGGTGCCAGACCATGAGACTTCATCCAGGTCGACACAGTAATCAACAAATAAAGTATCTATATTGGCCTGTTGCAGGGCGGCATTGTGTTGCAGGTAGCAGATATTTAGATCAGTAAAAATAACCTCGCCCAGTGAAGCCGCCCAGGGCTCTGTTTTTTCATCAGTTTCTTCAGGAGTCTCCACCGGTGTGACAGCGACACTATCTCCTAGTGGTATGTGGACACCACCGATGATCATCTCATCGTTATATTTTTCGATGTTAACTTTGAAGTTATTCAGCGCAACCTTTGTCACGTCGATGGTCTTGTCTGATAGCGGTGCCCACTGCCAGTAGATGTCGACAAGGCCTACATTGAATAAGGGCTTGCCGTCACTGAAGCCCCTGGCATTTACCAGTGACACAGTACCATCGATGATGTCGATATTGATGGTTTCGATCGTCGATTCTATGCCCTGTTTCTGTAACCACGATGTCGTGCCATATATTATCGTCGGTGTTAGTAGCAGGCGGGCAATAGCGAAGATCAAGGTCAGTATGAGCAGCGTGAGTATGACCCTGCTCTGCCAGCGTTTTTCTTTGCGGAATGTTTTTATACGATCGAATAATAGGGTTCTTTTCATCATTTATGGTTTGTCGTTGTGCGTAGCATCTGCAATATGTTGTATTGCATGTTCTTGTCTAGCAGGCGGCGAGCGAACCGGCCCTCGTTTAGCGCGTAGTCACTTAATTCTAAATTATTCGAGTCATTAATTGAAACATATCCCAGCTTGATCAGGGAGTCTATAAAGTTGGCAATTAATTTTTTATCGAAGAAGTCCGGTGAGTTAATCTCATACATCAGCGAGAGTCGCTGTGCCATCAGGTAGCATAACTCCTCTAATCTTTCACGGGATAACGTATCGGAGCCATGTTCGGCGAGCAACGCGAAAATCATGTAATAAAGTTCTAGCACAGGTGAGATAACCTGGGCCAGGGTGGTCAGCTGTGCGTGTTGTTCAGTACTGATCGTTGGCCGGCTGAAACTCTCAACGGTTTCATGGTGTGTGATGAGGCCGGCACTGCTCAAACAGCCTAATATTTTATCGATAACATCATCCACTTCAGATGATGTCCAGGGCAAAAAGAATTCGTTGCTGAGAAATGGATAGGCGATCCTGATATAGCGTTTTAAGGTTTCCCGGCTGATGGTTGCAGAGTTATTAAAGCAGCAGGCGATGATGGAAGGCATCACCAGCAGGTGCAAGATATTGTTCCGGTAATAGGTGAGCATGACTGCGTGCGCTTTATCCAGATAGATGAAGTCACCCATCTCATGCTTACGCCTTTTAACCACTCCTAGTGCTTCAGCATGATGGATCTGGCTTGCGGCTTGATATGGCGTTATAGTGACCTTGTCCGAATAATCAATATTTTTAATAACCTTGACGTAAAAAGACAGGATACGAATGAGTTCGCCTTCGTCCATGGTCTGGTTCGGCGCCGCGAGAAGAGCGGTAGCGATAAGATTAACGGCGTTTACGGCACAGCTCTCATTGATACGCTGCATTATAAGGTGAGCAGTTTGCTGGACAGCAGGCCTCAACCAGTCGGGCCGTTGCTGATCATCATAGGTTTCCGTTCTCCACTCAGGATGCTGTTCATCTAATACCTCATTCAATAAAACGGGCTGCCCGAAATTAGTGGTAACGCAGCCGTAAAATCCACGGATATCTAAAATCGAGCGTATAGAGTTGAGCAATGTTTCAGATTTTTTGTCAACGCCCTTCAGCTCTGCGAGGTACGATTTACTCTCGACCATCTTTTCATAGCCGATATAAACCGGGACAAAAGCGATCGGTCGGCGTTGATATTTCATGAATGCACGGATGGTCATTGCCAGCATGCCCGGTTTTGGCTGTAGTAGTCGACCGGTACGGCTACGTCCGCCTTCGACAAAATACTCGATCGGCATGCCCTGCGAAACCTGTGAAGCAAGATATTCAAACATCACTGTCGAGTAAAGCTCATTGCCTTTAAAGCTGCGACGGATAAAAAAGGCGCCGCCTTTTCTCAGTACCGGTCCGATCAATGGCATGTTCAGGTTTTTGCCGGCGGCGATATAGGGAATAGCCAGACCTTCATTGTGTATCACATAAGACAGCAGCAGGTAGTCGATATGGCTCCTGTGGCAGGGCACGTAAACCAGTTCGTGAGTCAGGGCAAACTGCCGCAGCTGGCTACTGAAATTTACCTCGATGCCAGAGTAAAACTTGTTCCAGAAATAAGTCAGAATTCGCTGTAATATCTGGATAGTGAT
>CBDUKK010000022.1:0-11306 GCA_965367795.1 uncultured Gammaproteobacteria bacterium | reverse complement strand
GGGTGAAGCACTGGGCATAGCCATCAATAATAAAAATGGTATCGCTGCAGTCACACATCCCGATGCTAACCTGCTGACCTTCTGGTCCCTGAGGGAGCGGCAGATCATCAAAGCCATCGGCATGGAAAACCCGCGTGGTATAACACAGACGCTGGATGAGAAAAAATTCGTCATCAGTTACGGCGAGAAACCGGCGATGGTGTACATATCAAGTGACGACCTGACACCGCTGGCCGAGACAATACTGCAGCCGACTTTCGCATCGGCTGACCACTTGCTCAACTGGTCGCGAAGCCTGAGAGAAGTGATGCCGACACGCATCTACGGTTAAGCATCTGCGCCGGCATGCAGAACCGTAGCTAGGTATCGTCGTTGATCTTTTTTGACTTTGCTTCGATCAGGTTTTCGATGATGTCATTTTGCTGCGACTCAGGGTCAGCCGAAAAACCTTCTACAGACGGTTGCGTTTTTGTGCCGAGCCAGCCACGTAGTGTTGATACGATATCTTTTATCGCACGCCATAGTTTGGGCAGCAGCCAGATGGCAAGCAGGATGAATAAGATGATAAATATTATGAAAGCCACCGGGTAGTTCAATGCGGTCCAGAGACCGCCGATAACGGCCAGATCCTCAAGCACCGAGGCTGTCGCGTTGCTCACTGGTTCCGGTGAAGCGTTGAGTACCAGCCGGGTACTGGATTTAGTCAGGTGCGAAGTTGCTGCCAGGCTGCCGCCCAATAGTGCAGCCGCAAGTTCAGCCGCCTGGTTGATCTCCAGCCCCTGTGCAGCACCGACAGCCAGCATGGCGCCAGCAGGTATCCGAATAAAGGTATGAATGGCATCCCAGCCCGAATCGACGCCTGGAATCTTGTCGGCAAAAAACTCGACGAAGTACATGGTACCCGCCGCAAACAGAACCAGTGGGTCCTGCAACACGGTCAGTGATTCTGGCAGCTGCGTGTAACCGCCAGCACCCATGACCCCTAATACCAGGATAGCCGCGTACAGGTTTATGCCAGACGCCCAGGCAACGCCCAGTGTCATCGCAATAATATCGATCGTTTCCATTATCTTTTCTCTAACTCAGTCTTAATGCTGTCATATCGAGCAGCGGCAGATGACAGATGGATCATCAGTCTTTCTTATTGCCATCCAGCATACTTTTTAAATCAGCAAACGGGTTAAACGTAGCACTCGGCGCTTTTTGACCATCGAGAGCTATACCTTTGCTCGCTAGCGCTTCGGTCTGACGCTGGTGCTCATTATCATGGCAATACATGCATAATAATTCCCAGTTACTGCCATCGGGCGGATTGTAGTCATGATCATGGTTTCGATGATGCACGGTCAATTCCTGGAGATTGGCACGGGTAAACTCCCTGCTGCATCGCCCGCAGATCCAGGGGTACATCTTCAACGCTTTCTCGCGGTAGCCATGGCCTCGTGCCTCACTATCCTGCCTGGCTTTAGCGACTATCTCATCCAGTTTCTGATCTGATCCTGTTTTCTTATCTGCCATCTTTCTATCTATAACGTGGTTTAACTTGTCCGTGCAATTCACATAAAACTATTTATAATGAAAAGCAGGTTCTCCATATAATACTGCATTTTAACCATGATTAACTAATGAATACATACACTAAGATATTACTATTAACCGCTATTTCAACCATAACAACAGCACTTCATGCAGCTGACAGCGTGTCAGTCAGGAGCATCGGCGTCGAACTGGCCAAAGACATCGCATTCGAGAGCGTCAAGGCCTGTCGCAAGCAGGGGTTTCAGGTAAGTGCAGTAGTTGTTGACCGCAACGGCCTGGTACAGGCGGCGCTACGTGATGACCTGGCGTCTCGCTTCACCCTGCAGATCGCTGAAGAGAAAGCTAACAGCGTGATACTCTCAGGCATCAACTCAGGTGAGTTTCGTAAAGCGAGAGAAGATATCAGGCCAGAACTCAACCATATGAAGGGTATCATCATAATGCAGGGCGCCCTGCCCATCGAAATCGCAGGTTCAAGGATCGGCGCAATCGGTGTCAGCGGTGCCCCCGGCGGCCATCTCGATGAACGCTGCGCACAACAGGCAATGGACACACTGGTTGAACGCCTTGAATTCGCCGAGTAATGTCAGTCCATCGCAGGCTCCTGTCAAAACTGTAAAAGTATCAATATGACAGTCATCATCAGAATTTTATTTTTGTTCAGCCTGTCTTTCGCCACCATAAACGCTGAGACTGTTTACAAGTCTGTCGATGAAAACGGCAAAGTTACCTATTCTGCGACGCCGCCAGAAGAAAGTGCAACCGCCACAAAGGTTGAAATAGCGCCGCCACCGTCTGAAGAACGCATCAAGGACGCACAGCAGCGGCATGAGCGAAACATGGAGACAGCAGACATCCTCGATGAGAACAGAAAAAAACGTGATGAGTTAACGGCCGAAGAAAACCGCTTAAAACGCGAAAAGCAAAAACAGTTACAACTACAGAAGCAGGCGGAAAAGAACAACGAAAACGATAACTATGATGGCTACCCTTATTACCCACCACTTTATCGACCTCGTCCGCCAGGAAAACCCAGCATCGTGCCACCTGTAAACCTGCCAGCAAGATAGGCGGTTTCTAAAGATTGATTTTATCAACTCTGCGCTGTCGATTAAAAACGCTATGAAAGCAGTAAGGATCCTGACACGGCTACAGCAGAGACCGGGCTGAAAGGAAAGGCCTGGTTGACCAGGTCTTCGTGATCACTTGCATCACGAATACCAAGTATAAAATCAAGAGAGACCGAGTCCCAGTTATAACCGATGCCACCACTCAACTGCAAGCCGTCGAATGTCTCACTAACCGGCCCAAGCTGCCACTTATCACTGAAAAAACCACCACCGATGTAGGCTTTAAAACCATGAGTTGCCAGACCCGTTCCCAGGTAACCCAGCAGGTCGATGCCTTTACTCTCCAGATCTGAGGAATCATCATGCTCGAGAGAAAAGTAGCTGCCACGGAACGCAAACTGGTCAGAAACAGCATAACCAAAGGAGAGAGATAAACCAGACAGCTCATCATCTTTGAGCAGTGAATTATCATAGGCTATGGTGCTGGCATAAGTCCCTATACCGATCGTAAACGGTTTCATAGCTTCTGCCGCACCAACGATATTTGCATTTAATGAAAGTGATATGAGTAACAGAAAAGCAGAAACGTGTTTCATCGAACACCTCCATGTAATAATTAATTCAGAATAATACAGACAAATATCTTGCTGCAAGTGATGATACCACGACTGCGAGTTTATTTAATTATCGGTAATGAATTCGACCGTGCGATCCTCACACCAGTAAACGGGACGTAAGGGAGATGCACCAGAAACGAAGCCGACATGACCACCACCCGTGGTGAGCAATAAATCGATATCAGGGCTCAGCTCATCTACCGTGGGCACTGTCGTCTCAAACATGAAAGGATCATCTACAGAATGGATGATCCTGGTAGGTACGCTAATGCTACCCAGGTATTGCCGGCTACTGCACCTGTCATAATAATCCTGCGCACCATCGAAGCCATGCAACGGCGCCGTCACTTTATCATCGTAGTCCCAGAAGCTCTTTAGCTGTTTAACATCAACATCTATCGGTGACTTTATCTTTTTAAATTTTTTGATATAGGTTTTACGCAGTGACCTGAGCAGATGCTGCCTGTATATTTTCGAAACACCCAGCTGCAGTCGTGCAGCAGCATCATGCAAGCGGAACGGCACAGAAACAGCGACTGCTTTTTTTAACGGGTTATTCTCAGATGTTTCACCCAACCATTTCAACAGGACGTTGCCACCCAGTGAGTAACCGATCGCTGCATAAGGATAATTCCCCGTCAGCTTACGAATATGCTCGACGATAGTTGCAAGGTCATCGGTCTCACCTGAATGATAAGCCCTTGCCAGTCTGTTGATACGGCCACCACAGCCACGAAAGTGCATCAGAACAGGTCTATACCCTGCCCGTTCCAGCTGATGGATAATGCCGTTGATATAATGCGAATTTATATCACCTTCCAGTCCATGCAATATAAGAACCGTTTTTTCCGAGTCTTTTTTACTCCAGCACAGATCAATAAAATCCCCATCATCCAGTTCAACCTGCTCAGGCAGCAGATCAAGTTCATGGCGTTTTTTGAACAATACCGGCCACAGGGTCTGCATGTGCGGTGACCCCAGCCACCAGGCGGGTTTAAAATCTGTCGAGACCATAGGTATTAATCGAAAGGTGTTTTCTGAATCTGCTCGACGATTTCGGAAATTTTGACGTCACTGGAAACCGTGTTACCGAGCAACAGGTCAAGCAGCGTCTGATCTGGATAGGAAAGTAACAGTTCAAAAGTGTTTTGTTGCTGCCTCGTCAGAGCACCTGCTTTTTTCTCAACAAAGTTATTCAACAACAGGTCGAGCTCGAGCATTCCACGCCGACATTGCCAGCGGTAATCTACCGCGATGCGAGACTCATCACTCATACCTGATCACTATAACGAGCGAGAGACCATCTTGTTTTTTATGCGGCCGATAGCCTTCGTTGGGTTCAACCCCTTGGGACAGACATTCACACAGTTCATGATGGTGTGACAGCGGAATAGTTTAAATGGACCTTCCAGGTCTTCCAGGCGTTTTTCAAAATCCTGGTCACGACTGTCTTCGATGAAACGTGACGCCTGCAATAATGCCGCAGGACCCAGGAATTTATCCGGATTCCACCAGAATGATGGACAGGAAGTGGAGCAGCAGGCACACAATATGCACTCATATAATCCATCGAGATTGTCACGCTGTTCGGGGGTTTGCAGGAGCTCGACTTCCGGCATCGGGTCATTGACGATAAGGTAGGGTCTGACTGCGCGATACTGTTTGTAGAACTGATCCATATCGATGATCAGATCACGGATTACCGGCAGGCCGGGTAATGGCTTGATTTCGACCGGCTGTTTCAAACTGTCTAACGAGGTCACACAGGCGAGGCCATTGACGCCGTTGATGTTCATGCCATCAGAACCACAGACACCCTCACCACAGGAACGGCGAAAACTTAGCGTCTGGTCCTGCTCATCCTTTATTCTTAACAGGGCGGTTAGCAGCATGGTACCCGGCTCGATATTATCCAGCTCATAATCCTGAAGATATGGCTTTTTGTCTGTTTCAGGATTGTATCGATAGATATTAAACTTCATACACCACCCATAATATCCCTCGCTTACGCGCAGGATGACACGTTGAGTTCTTTTCCGTTTTTAAATGTTTGCCTTTCACTGCGCTTAATACACCCGCGGTTTAGGTGGGAAGCTTTCAACAGACATAGGCTTTGTCCTCACCGGTTTATAGTCAAGACCATTTTCGAAGGAATACAGACTATGACGCATCCACGCTATGTCATCACGTTCAGTGAAGTCAGTGCGGGAATGTGCGCCTCGACTTTCTTCTCTCGCACTGGCTGAATGTATCGTGGCAAGAGCAACTGCGACCAGGTTTTCCAGTTCAAAGGCTTCGACTTTTGCCGTGTTGAAGGTATGACTATGGTCATCGATGCTCAGGTTTTTCATACGCTCAGCAAGTCGCTCAACCTTCTCCACACCCTGTTTTAGTACTTCTTCATTCCTGAACACACTGCAGTGTTCCTCCATGACGAGCTTTAATTCATCACGCAGTCCGGCGACCGTCTCGTTGCCCGTGCCGGGCTGGTCGTAACGTCGAACCTTCTGCACAACTTTATCGATCACTGCATCATCGATTCCACGATGATATTTATTCTCTTTCAGGTATTCGATGATATGGTTTGCAGCGGCACGGCCAAATACCAGGATATCGAGCAGCGAGTTACCGCCCAGTCGATTGCCTCCGTGAACAGACACGCAGGCACATTCCCCGGCAGCATATAGACCCGCAACCGGTTCCTCTGGTGTGTCCTTGACCGGCACCACGACCTGGCCATGACGATTAGTAGGGATGCCACCCATGGTGTAGTGCGCCGTCGGGAAAACAGGTATCGGGGCTTCAGCCGGATCGATACCGAGAAAAGTGATACAGGTCTGCCTGATACCGGGCAGACGTTTCTGAATGACATCTTCTCCGAGATGATCCAGTTTCAACATCAAATGGTCTTTTTTGGGGCCACAGCCGCGGCCTTCTCTAACTTCGATCGCCATAGCGCGGCTTACCACATCACGACTCGCCAAGTCTTTTGCTTTCGGTGCATAGCGCTCCATCAGGCGTTCACCGTCAGCATTCACCAGGTAACCACCTTCCCCGCGGGCGCCCTCGGTAATCAGCATGCCACGGCCAGCGATACCTGTCGGATGAAACTGGAAGAACTCCATATCCTGTAACGGGATCCCTGCCCGCATCGCCATGCCCATACCATCACCGGTATTTATCAGCGCATTGGTCGTGGTCTTGAATATCTGGCCGGCGCCACCGGTGGCGATCAATGTTGTCTTCGCTTCGATAACGATGATCCTGCCATCGATGATATTGAAGACCAGGGCGCCTAATACCTGTCCTTCATCACCCTGCAAAAGATCGACGGCAAAGTATTCATCGAAGAAATGTGTTTTGGCACGTATGTTCTGCTGATACAGGCTATGCAGGATTGCATGGCCGGTTCGGTCTGCTGCGGCACAGGTCCGTGCAGCCTGGTCACCACCAAAGTTCTGACTCTGACCACCAAAAGCGCGCTGATAGATCTTGCCGTTATCCAGGCGAGAGAACGGTACCCCGAAATGCTCCAGTTCATAGACTGCCTTGGGTGCAGTGCGGCACATATATTCGATCGCATCCTGATCACCGAGGTAGTCACTACCTTTAACCGTATCGAACATATGCCAGTGCCAGTTATCAGGCCCCACATTGGCCAAAGCCGCATTCATACCGCCCTGTGCTGCCACGGTATGTGAACGTGTTGGAAAGACTTTAGAGACCACGGCAACACTGAGGTCAGCTTCAGCGAGCTGCAGTGAAGCACGAAGGCCACCACCACCTGCACCGATGATCAATGTATCAAACTGCCGTCTTTCTATGGGCTGCCTATCGATCTCACTCATAGATAAAATCCTGAAATACTCACCAATATCACGTTGATAACACCGGCCATCTAAGCGACCACCGACAACAATAGTATGCGGAATACCCACAGGCCACTACCGATCAAAATGCCGATAAGAACAGCAAGGATAAAAATCCGCATCATGATGTTATGCACATAGTCAAGCACCACATCACGCATACCGATCCAGGCATGAAACAGGATCGCGATGACAAAGATACCGGTCACCGTGGTATTGAACGGGTTGTACAACCAGTCTCTCCATGCATCGTAAGCAATTACGTCAGCAGAAAAATAACAATAGCTTGCGTAGATGAAAAACAACACCAGGTAAACGGCACTGACACGCTGGATCACCCAGGGTCGCAGCCCTTCAAGCACATACAAACTCATGAGTAGACCCCGACAACGATCAGCAATATGGCGATCAGCTCTGCCAGCAGGACCAGCCATGAGCCAATTCGTGCCTGTGACTTTTCGACACCGATCTCGGCATCGATCAGTAGAAATCGGATCCCGGCAAAAAAATGGTGCGCGATAGACCATATAACCAGCAGCTGCACCACCAGCATCACTGGCTGATCGAGTAGCTGCTTAACAGCAGCAAACGACTCCGCCGACTGCACAGATAGATCGAGCAGATATACTGAAAATGGAAGGAAAAGGAAAAGCAGTACACCAGAAATACGGTGTGCAAACGAAACCATACCAGTCAGTGGCAACCGTATCTTGATAAGGTTTAAATAAACAGGTCGGTTATCAGTCATTTGTCTCTGAGACAGCGTGTGAGATGATTAATCTGACCACATAATCAGATGAAAATTCCAGCTAGATGGTCAGCATCATCTAACGTTGTATGCGCTTAAACTTGAAGCAAATAACGGATGTTGTCAAGGCGAACAAATGAAGTATATGCGCCACCCGGTTGAGTTCAGCCTAGTGAACACTGCCTGTCATGATGACCAGACGTTGCTGCAGGATTTCTTTATCGTCATATGAAACACCATAGCGCGCTAGTTCGCTACGGACACATTGCGTATCCTGCTGTTCACAGATCTGATAATACTTAATATTTTCCAGGGCCGAGGACATGCGGGCGGCATATTCGCAGATCTCGATATCTGACATGTGTTCAACATCGGTAGCAGCCACAGCACGCATGCTAGACAACACTATACCCGCTATCAGAACAACACTTTGTATCACATGTTTCATACTCCACTCCTGAAGCTGTTACTAACAACGCTAATTCTAGAAGCATAGTTATTTTCCACTTGACGAAACACGCCAGCAAATTGTTATAGAACGACAATAATATTCGTATACTTTTCAGTGATTAACCGATACTTTTAGGAATTTTCTATGAATAACAAATTGCATATCAGCAAAGCAGCCACATATTAAAGACCACAATAAATCTATAATGATTAATTAGCGAAACTTGTCTATTATCCGTCTAACTTAATTACATTGAATAACTGATGAATAACGACTGGAAAAATTACTTACTGCAAAACGGGGCTGTACAAAATGATGAAGGCCTGTTTATTTTCGACAGCGCCTTCAGTGATAGCGGATCAGCAGAGGACGAAGACATCATCTGTGACCTGTCGCATCTCAGCACTATCGTTGTTGCCGGTGGCGATGCCGCTGATGTCATTCAGGGGCAATTCACCAATGATGTAAAAAAAGTTGACGAAGAGCGCAGCCAGATCAGCGCATTCTGCAACAACAAGGGTCGTATGCTGGCTAATTTTCGCCTGTTCCAGAATCAGCACAACTACTTCCTCAGCATCAGAAGCGACCTGGTGGAAAGCAGCATCGAGCACCTGCAGAAATATGTACTGCGGGCACAGGTAGCAATTCAGGATGTCAGCGAACAGCTTGTCCATATCGGCATCAGCGGTAAAAATGCGCAAACCCTGCTCTCACCATTTATCGACAAGCTGAACACCGATGTCGATAGTGTCTCATCAAACGATGATTACATCGCTATCCGCGTCGCAGGTACAGTGCCACGTTATCAGATTCTCTGCTCACTGGAACATGCCAAAAAACTCTGGGAAGCTATCTCTGGCAAAGCCAAAGTCGTAAACAGTACATTTTGGGATTACCTCGACATCAGCAGTGGTCTGCCGCTTATCGACAGTAATACCAGGGAAGAATTTGTACCGCAGATGGTAAACATGGAGCTTATCGACGGCGTGAGTTTTGAAAAAGGCTGTTACACCGGTCAGGAGATCGTTGCCCGTACGCATTATCTCGGCAAACAGAAGCGCCGCACCTACCGCATCAGGATATCATCGGACACGATACCGAAAGCTGGCGACCAGTTAGCAACGCAAACATCAACAGACAACCAGTACACGGGAACACTGGTAACCGTATACCAGACTGCGGAAAATGAATACGAAGCGCTAGCTGTTATTCAGATTAAAGCTGCCGAGTCCGAACAGTTAAAACTGAAAGATACTGATGCAGAGATAAGCATACTTGAATTACCTTATTCGTTAGAGGATAAAGAGTAATCGATCCGATCAGCCATATCATGTTTATATTCTATGTGACTTCATCATCTATCTGTGCGTAATAAGAGCGCCGGAATCGCTCAATAATTGATTCCCGTTTTGTTTTAGCCAGTCCGATATTCGTCAGCACCATACGCGCCAGCTCCAGGCTTGCCTCTACATTTTCAGAGACAGCGCCAGACGCTCCGAATTTTCGCAGTGTTTGGCATTCCGTCATGCTATGGCCACGAACGTAAATATCGACATCAGGATGAGTTTTACGCAGAGAGGAAACAACCTGTTCTGTGGTTTCAGGATCATTTAGAGTGACGATGATTATCTGCGCATTTTTAGCACCAGCAGCCTCCAGCAGATCTGGCTTGCGTGCGTCACCATAAAATACCCGGTGGCCTTTGGAACGTTCTTTTTCGACGACTGAAGCATTGAAATCAAGTGCAACGAAAGGCATTCCTGCTAGTGACAGTATCTCACCGACCCTATGTCCCACGCGTCCAAATCCTATCAGCAGTATCGACGCTTCGGCAATCGTCTCAGTATTATTTTCACTTTTTGAAGTCTTGTTTTTCAGGATGAGCCTGGCAAAGTTAGCCAGCGCCGGTGTAGCAAGCATGCTCAGCAAAACAACCAGTAAGAGCTGCTGAAATAACTCATCACTCAGTACCCCGGACTGAAAAGCCAGAGAAAAGAGTACCAGCGCAAATTCACCACTCTGTGCAAGTATCAAGGAAACCGCGAAGCTGTCATGTTTTTTAATCCCGAACCAGTAAGCGATCGGAAATAACACGACAATTTTTATAACGATCAATAGAAGAACATGACTAAATGAGAGCAATGGGTTTTCATACAGCAGGCCCAGGTTGAGTGACATCCCCATCGACATGAAAAACAGTCCCAGTAATAACCCACGAAACGGCTGGATCTCTGCCAGAACCTGATGCCTGTAAAACGAGTCTGAGATAAGCAGTCCGGCTAAAAATGCACCCATAGCCATAGAAAGACCAGCATGTTCTGTTGCCAGCGCAGTACCCAGCACGATGAGTACCGCCGATGCAGTGAACACTTCCGGATTTCCGGAAAGAGCCACTCGATGAAGTAAAGGATGCAAGAAGTACCTACCGAGCAGAACCAGCGCCCCCAGGATGAGTAGAGATTCTACCAGGGCAAGTCCGATATCTTCACCGATACTCAATTCTGGCATCGCCAATAATGGCACCAGTATCAGCAATGGAACAACAGCGAGGTCCTGGAGTAATAACACCGCGACAGATGTCTGCCCGTACCTGGATATCAGTAATTTTTGTTCCGTGAGTAACTGCAGTACGAATGCCGTTGATGAAAGTGCCAGTGCTGGGCCAATCAGTATCGATGCACGCAATGAAACATCGAAGATAATATGGACAACAATTCCTAATATGGTACCAGCGATCATCACCTGCAAGGTGCCCAGTCCGAATACTAAACGCCTCATCCTCCAGAGACGAGAAGGTTTAAACTCGATACCTATAACGAATAGAAGTAAGACAACCCCGATTTCAGCGAGATGTCCGACTTCAGTTATGTTATCGATCAGACCCAGGCCAGAAGGCCCGACTATGACACCGGCGATCAGGAAACCCGGAACAGCGCCTAATTTTGCAGCTTGAGAGAATGGAACAACAATCACTGCTGAAACTAACAAAATGATGATATCAAGGAGATAATG
>CBDUKK010000021.1:0-11339 GCA_965367795.1 uncultured Gammaproteobacteria bacterium | reverse complement strand
AGCAGCGGTCTCCAAAACCGCAGGTTGGGGGTTCGAGTCCCTCCTGGCCTGCCAATATTATTAAACATGATTAATAACATGGCAGGTGGATAGATGGTCGCTAAGACCGAACAAGTAGTTTCAAACAAGCTCGATACATTCAAGCTTCTGCTGGCGATAGCAATATTGATAGCAGGTATTGTTGGCTTTTATTATTACGAAGCCGAATCGCAGTTATATCGTGTGCTGGGCGTAGTATTTGCAGCAGGTGTGGCTATTGCGATCAGTTCCACTACGAATCTTGGTCAGAACCTGATTGGTTTTGGTCGTGAAGCTCGCATGGAAGTGCGTAAGGTTGTATGGCCGACCCGTCAGGAAACGGTGCAGACGACTTTCATGGTGATTGTCGCTGTCATAGTCATCGGTATCTTTCTCTGGTTGATCGATATGCTGTTGGCTGAAGCGATCCAGATGATAACAGGGGGTTCATAGGTCATGGCTAAGCAATGGTATGTTGTGCACGCGTATTCGAATTTTGAAGCCAAGGTAAAGGCCTCGCTGGAAGAACATATACGTCTCGCGGGTATGGAGGATATGTTCGGTCAGATCCTGATTCCGACAGAAGAAGTGGTCGAGATCAGGGACGGTGTCAAGCGTCGTTCTGAGCGCAAGTTTTTCCCGGGTTATGTACTCGTGGAAATGGAGATGAATGACGAGACCTGGCACCTGGTGAAGGATGTTCCAAAGGTCATGGGATTTATCGGCGGTACCAAGGACCAGCCGGCACCGATCACCGAAAAAGAAGCGATGAGTATCATGAATGCTGTTGCTGAAGGTGTAGAGAAGCCAAAGCCGAAGGTTTTGTATCAGCCTGGCGAAGTGGTGCGTGTTACCGATGGGCCGTTCAATGATTTCAATGGCGTGGTCGAAGAAGTGGATTATGACCGTAACCGTCTGAAAGTGGCCGTACTTATTTTTGGCCGTTCTACACCGGTAGATTTGGAATTTAGCCAGGTAGAGAAAGGCTGAATCAGTTATATGTTTTAAGTTGTTAGTTTTGAGTTGTTGCTTACAACATGAAACCTATAACTTAAAACTTTTTAAAACATAGAACGGGGAGCCCGAATCAAGTACGGCGTTTGAACCCGGGAGAAAAAAGAAGATGGCTAAGAAAGTCGACGCGTATATCAAGTTGCAGGTACCTGCAAATGAAGCGAACCCGAGTCCGCCTGTTGGTCCTGCACTAGGTCAGCACGGTGTCAATATCATGGAATTCTGTAAAGCATTCAATGCCAAGACGCAGAACATGGAAAAAGGAATGCCGATTCCTGTCGTTATTACTGTTTATTCCGACAAGAGCTTTACCTTTATTACCAAAACGCCACCAGCCCAGATCTTGCTGAAGAAGGCGGCGGGTATCGCCAAAGGTAGCGGCGAACCGCATATCAATAAAGTGGGTAAGGTTAACCGTGCACAACTGGAAGAGATTGCAACTATGAAAATGCCAGACCTGACAGCGGCTGATATGGATGCTGCTGTACGTACTATCGCTGGCAGTGCACGTAGCATGGGTATCGAGACAGAGGGGGTCAAATAATGGCTAAGTTATCTAAGCGCGTAAAAGCGATCAACGAAAAAATCGATAGAGAAAAACTTTATCCGATCGAAGAAGCCCTGGCTCTATTGAAAGATGTATCGAAAGTTAAGTTTAACGAGTCAGTCGATATCAGCGTAAACCTTGGTCTCGACCCCAAGAAGAGCGACCAGGTTGTACGTGGTGCGACTGTGCTGCCTAACGGTAGTGGTAAAGAAGTTCGCGTTGCAGTATTTACCGACGGTGACAATGCAAAAGCGGCTACCGAAGCAGGTGCTGACATCGTAGGTATGGATGATCTTGCTGATGAAGTTAAAAAAGGCAACATGGATTTTGATGTTGTTATCGCTTCGCCAGACGCCATGCGTGTTGTTGGTCAGTTAGGTCAGATCCTGGGTCCTCGCGGACTGATGCCTAACCCTAAGGTCGGAACGGTTACCCCAAATGTAGCTGAGGCAGTTAAAAATGCCAAGTCTGGCCAGGTCCGTTACCGTGTAGACAAGGCTGGCATCATCCACTGTTCAGTGGGTACCGTTAAGTTTGATGTGCAGCAGTTGAAAGAAAATATCGATGGTCTGGTCGCTGACCTGATCAAAGCGAAACCGACAGCTGCGAAAGGTGTCTACCTCAAGAAAATTTCTGTATCAACAACGATGGGCCCTGGCCTGAACGTTGATCAGTCAGTATACCTTTAGTATCAGGTGTAACTGTGTAGTTTATTGCTGTTCAGTTTTGAGCGGTAATGAAGATTTGACAGCCGAGTTAGTGTTTTAAATGTATTTTTTAAAGCACGCCGGTGTCGTCAGAGACCGTAGGTGTGATAATCACAGGAGGTAACTCCTGGAGATGTCGCTTAATTTCCTACGTAGATGGTGAAGCTCGCCTTGTATTATAAAGAGGGCGCACCGTTAGTGGGTCATGCATGTCGCATGGTCTGTACAACTTGGCTGGGTTAATAAATATGTTGCTGCTTGGTTTTGCGGCATGTTGTTTGGCCTGGCTCTAACAGGAGAGCTAAAGTGGCACTAAATCTTGATGAAAAGAAAGCTATTGTCGCTGAAGTTTCTACAATTGCCGCCAGTGCACTTTCAGCAGTTGCTGCTGAATATCGTGGTATTACTGTAGGGGACATGACCGAGTTGCGTGTTAAAGCGCGTAATGAAGGTGTGTATCTTAGGGTCGCGAAAAATTCACTGGTAAAACGTGCAGTTGAAGGTACTGAGTTCGAGTGTATGCAGGATGAACTTGTGGGGCCGCTGATCATGGCGTTCTCTCAGGAAGATCCGGGTGCAGCTGCTCGACTCGTTAAGGATTTTTCGAAAGATAACGACAAACTGATCGCCAAAGTTATTGCTATTGGTGGTGAAGTTCTGCCTATCGAACAACTGGATGCATTATCTAAATTGCCTACACGTGATCAAGCGATTGCGTTGCTTATGGCAGTGATGAAAGCGCCAGTCGAGAAATTCGTTCGTACACTCAACGAGCCACACGCGAAGATGGTTCGCACCGTGGCTGCTGTACGTGATCAAAAGCAGGCTGCTGCTTAGAAAGGCACAGGCGTAGATACTGACGCTTTGCATATTTATTAATTATTTATTTAAAACTGGAGATTAATCATGGCTGTTTCTAAAGATGATATTCTGGAAACCATTTCCAACATGTCTGTAATGGAAGTTGTAGATCTTATTTCTGCAATGGAAGAAAAATTTGGCGTATCTGCAGCAGCTGCTGTAGCTGCTGCACCTGCTGCTGGCGGTGACGCTGGTGGTGCTGCTGCCGCTGAAAAAGACGAGTTTGACGTTGTTCTGACAGGCTTCGGCGATAACAAAGTAGCTGCTATTAAAGCAGTTCGTGCTATCACTGGCTTAGGTCTGAAAGAAGCGAAAGAAGCGGTAGAAGGTGCACCAACTACACTGAAAGAAGGCGCATCTAAAGACGAAGCTGCTGACATTCAAAAGCAGCTTGAAGAAGCTGGCGCAACTGTCGAGCTTAAGTAGAGGTATCGCGCTGAGCTCGATTGACCCCATGCTTAACTGGTTGGGGGCGGCGGAATCAGCGACAGGACAGGCTGGAAACACTGTTGACAAGTTTACTTGTGGCAGTGTTTTCCCGGCCTTTTCCTGTTTCTGCCTGAAAAATCGGGTTGCTGATAGATCGGCCCAGGCCTGATTTAGATCAGGGCTGATTACTAGATAGATGTAATTGATAAAATTACACCAAATAAATTTAAGATTAAACGAGGATTACTGATGACATACTCTTTTACCGAGAAAAAACGACTCCGCAAGGATTTCGGTAAGCGTCCACCGGTTCTGGATGTGCCCTATTTGTTATCGATGCAAATTGATTCATTTCATGGTTTTTTGCAATCAGAAAAAACAGCAGTACAGCGCCAGGCTACGGGCTTGCAGGGTGCTTTTGAATCAGTATTCCCGATCGTCAGTTACTCAGGCCATGTGAAACTGCAGTTTGTTGAATACAAACTGGGTAAACCGGTATTCGACGTAAAAGAGTGCCAGCTACGCGGTATGACATATGCAGCACCGCTGCGCGTGGTCTTGCGTCTTGAGATATATGACAAAGACAATAAGAAGAAGACTGCGCCTAAAGAAGTTAAAGAGCAGGAAGTGTTCATGGGTGAGATGCCCCTGATGACTGACAATGGTACCTTTGTTATCAATGGTACGGAACGTGTCATCGTGTCTCAACTGCATCGTTCACCCGGTGTATTATTTGACCATGATAAAGGTAAGACACATTCCTCTGGAAAGATCCTTTATTCAGCTCGCGTTATCCCTTACCGTGGTTCATGGCTGGACTTCGAGTTCGATCCTAAAGACGCTCTGTTTGTTCGTATCGACCGCCGTCGTAAGTTGCCAGCGTCGATACTGTTACGTTCTTTAGGTTATAACAATGAAGAGATACTCGATATCTTCTTCGACAGCATCGTATACACCTTTACCAAAGACGGCGTAAGTTTTGACCTCGTGCCTGAACGTCTTCGTGGTGATACAGCAAGTTTCGATATTACATCGGGTAAAGAGGTAATCGTTGAAACCGGCAAGCGCGTGACCATGCGTCACATCAAAGAGCTTGAGAAGAAAAAAGTTAAAAAGCTGAATGCGCCGATGGATTACCTTGTGGGTAAGATCCTGGCGTCAGATCTCATCGACGAAGAGACCGGCGAGGTCATGGTTCCGGCTAATTCTGAATTCACCGAAGAGCTGATCGCCTTTATCCAGGAGAAAGGAATCAAGAGTGTTCGTGTGATCTACACCAACGATCTGGATGCTGGTCCTTTTATCTCGAATACACTGGCCATCGACAGCACAACGACCAAGCTTGAGGCGCAGATCGAGATATATCGTATGATGCGCCCGGGTGAGCCGCCAACAAAAGATGCCGCGGAGAACCTGTTCAACAACCTGTTCTTCTCTGAAGATCGATATGACATCTCGACCGTTGGTCGTATGAAGTTCAATCGACGTCTGCAACGTGATACTTCTGAAGGTCCCGGTATCCTGTATGACTACAAACATTTTCTGGAGCGTAAGGATGATTACGCAAAAGAGCTGGTCGAACAGCTGGGTGAGTCGTCAGATATCCTTGCTGTCATGAAAGAGCTGATCTCTATCCGTAATGGTAACGGTACTGTCGATGACATCGACCACCTTGGTAACCGCCGTATCCGTAGTGTTGGCGAGATGGCTGAGAATGTCTTCCGTGTAGGCCTGGTCCGGGTCGAGCGTGCGGTAAAAGAGCGCTTAACCACAGCAGAGCAGGACGGCCTGATGCCGCAGGAGCTGATCAATGCAAAACCTGTCGCAGCGGCGGTCAAAGAATTCTTCGGTTCAAGCCAGCTGTCACAGTTCATGGATCAGAATAACCCGCTATCTGAGGTTACACATAAACGTCGTATCTCGGCGTTGGGTCCAGGCGGTCTGACTCGTGAGCGTGCCGGTTTCGAGGTGCGTGACGTGCATCCGACGCACTATGGTCGTGTCTGTCCGATTGAGACACCTGAGGGGCCAAACATTGGTCTGATTAACTCGCTGTCTGTTTACGCACGTACCAACGAATACGGTTTCCTTGAGACACCTTACCGCAAGGTAGTCAAAGGTGTAGCAACAAAAGACATCGATTATCTTTCAGCGATCGAAGAGAGTAATTTCGTTATCGCGCAGGCAAATGCCAGCATGAGCGACAAAGGCAAGCTGCTGGACGAGATGGTGTCCTGCCGCCATATGAATGAATTTTCATTATCGGCACCTGAAGATGTGCAGTATATGGATGTATCACCGAGACAGATCGTTTCGGTTGCGGCTTCACTGATCCCGTTCCTGGAGCACGATGATGCTAACCGTGCGTTGATGGGTTCAAACATGCAACGTCAGGCAGTTCCAACACTGCGGGCAGACAAGCCGTTAGTCGGTACCGGCATGGAGCGTGCGGTCGCGCATGATTCCGGCGCCTCGGTAATCGCTAAACGCGGCGGCCTGATCGATTCGGTCGACTCGGGGCGTATCGTAATCCGTGCCCATGAAGCAGAGGCTGCCGATGGTGCGACCGGTGTCGATATCTACAACCTGACGAAATACACACGATCAAACCAGAACACCTGTATCAACCAGCGTCCGCTGGTAAAAGTTGGTGATACTGTAGAGCGTGGCGATATCATCGCCGACGGTCCATCGACCGATATGGGCGAGCTGGCGCTGGGCCAGAACATGCTGGTAGCGTACATGGCATGGAACGGCTACAACTTCGAGGATTCCATCATCATCTCTGAGCGCGTGGTGGAAGAAGATCGTTACACTACTATCCACATCCAGGAGCTGAGCAGTGTCGCACGTGATACCAAGCTGGGCTCTGAAGAGATTACAGCGGATATCCCGAATGTCAGCGAAAGCCTGTTATCAAAACTGGACGAGTCTGGTGTCGTCTATGTCGGTGCCGAAGTTGGACCGGGTGACATCCTTGTCGGTAAAGTAACGCCGAAAGGCGAGACCCAGCTGACCGCGGAAGAAAAACTTCTGCGTGCCATATTCGGTGAGAAGGCGTCTGACGTTAAAGACTCTTCATTGCGCGTCGGTGCCAGTACCTACGGTACGGTTATCGGTGTACAGGTCTTCACCCGTGATGGTGTCGATAAAGACAAGCGCGCCATGGAGATCGAAGAAGAAGAGATCGCTTCTGTGAAGAAGGATGTCGATGCACAATGGCGCATCATCGAAGAAGATCTTTTTGCCCGTATGGAAAAAGTTTTCACTGGCAAGCAGGCAGCCGGTGGTCCGGCTGGACTTAAGTCAGGTGACAAGATTACTGCTGCTTACCTGAAAGAGCTGGATCATAAGGACTGGATGCAGATCCGTCTCAAGAATGAGACAGAGAATGCCCGCATCGAAGCGTTGACCAAGCAGCACAAAGAACAGCGTGAGCTGTTAGATGCTTACTTCCAGGAGAAGAAAGACAAACTGACTGCTGGTGATGATCTTGCACCTGGCGTGTTGAAGATGGTCAAGGTCTACCTTGCGGTCAAACGTCGTATGCAGCCTGGTGACAAGATGGCTGGTCGTCACGGTAACAAGGGTGTGGTTTCAACCATCGTTCCAGTCGAAGATATGCCGCACACTGCTGATGGCACACCGGTCGATATCATCCTGAACCCGCTGGGCGTACCTTCACGTATGAACGTGGGGCAGGTGCTTGAAACACATCTGGGCCTGGCAGCAAAAGGCCTGGGTGACGTTATCAGTAAGATGCTGGATGACAAAGAGTCTGTGGCAAGTATCCGCAAGTTCCTGGATCAGATATACAACCATAGAGAGAAAAAAGTCGACCTTAAGGCCTTCAGTGATGAAGAGCTGCTGGATCTGGCGAACAACCTGCGCAAAGGTGTACCGATGGCAACACCGGTATTCGATGGTGCAGAAGAGGAAGAGGTTCATCGCATGCTGGAACTGGCAGGGTTACCGACCAGTGGTCAGACCACCCTGTATGACGGTCGTACCGGTGAGAAGTTTGATAACCCTGTAACTATCGGTTACAAGTACATGCTGAAACTGAATCACCTGATCGACGACAAGATGCACGCTCGTTCTACCGGTCCTTACAGCCTGGTAACGCAGCAGCCATTAGGTGGTAAAGCGCAGTTCGGTGGTCAACGCTTCGGTGAGATGGAGGTGTGGGCACTGGAAGCATACGGTGCTGCCTATACCTTGCAGGAGATGCTGACAGTCAAATCTGATGACGTGGCTGGTCGTAACAAGATGTACAAGAACATTGTTGATGGTAATCATCATATGGAGCCGGGGATGCCGGAGTCCTTCAATGTACTGCTTAAAGAGATTCGTGCTTTAGGCATCAACATTGAACTGGAGCTGGAGGATAAGTCTTAACTGGCTATCTTCAAGCGAACCGTAACCATATAAATATAGAATCAGACAGGATTTAGGGCAATGAAAGACTTACTTAAGCTCATTAAACAACCAGGCCAGAATGAAGATTTTGATGCGATCAAGATCAGCCTGGCTTCGCCAGCACAGGTTCAGTCCTGGTCATTCGGTGAAGTTAAAAAACCGGAAACCATTAACTATCGTACATTTAAACCAGAGCGTGACGGTCTGTTCTGTGCCAAGATTTTTGGCCCGGTAAAAGACTACGAATGCCTCTGCGGCAAATACAAGCGGCTGAAACATCGCGGCGTGGTCTGTGAGAAGTGTGGCGTTGAAGTTACCCAGTCAAAAGTACGCCGTGAACGCATGGGTCACATCGACCTGGCCAGCCCGGTCGCACACATCTGGTACCTGAAATCATTACCATCACGTATCGGTCTGTTGTTAGATATGACCCTGCGCGAGATCGAACGTATCCTTTACTTTGAAGCTTTTGTTGTTATCGAGCCTGGCCTGACTACGCTCGAAAAAGGCCAGCTGTTAACCGACGAGTCATATCTCGAAGCCATCGAAGAGCATGGCGATGAGTTTGATGCGCGCATGGGCGCTGAAGCGGTTCACGAGATGCTAAAAGGCCTGGTGCTGGAAGAGGAACGCATACAGATCCGTGAAGACATGGGTGCGACCAAGTCAGAGACTAAGCTGAAACGTCTTGCAAAACGCCTTAAGTTAGTTGAATCATTTATCGCATCGGGTAATCGTCCCGAGTGGATGATCATGACGATCCTGCCGGTTCTGCCGCCTGATCTGCGTCCACTGGTGCCACTGGATGGTGGTCGCTTCGCGACTTCTGACCTGAATGATCTGTACCGTCGTGTGATCAACCGTAACAACCGTCTGAAACGCTTACTGGAATTATATGCGCCAGACATCATCGTGCGTAATGAAAAACGTATGCTGCAGGAGTCTGTCGACGCATTGATGGATAACGGTCGTCGTGGCCGTGCGATCACCGGAACTAACAAGCGTCCGCTGAAATCACTGGCAGACATGATCAAAGGTAAACAGGGTCGCTTCCGTCAGAACCTGTTAGGTAAACGTGTCGATTATTCTGGACGTTCAGTGATCGTGGTTGGCCCTACGCTGAAGCTGCATCAGTGTGGTCTGCCCAAGAAGATGTCGCTTGAGCTGTTCAAGCCTTTTATCTTTAATAAATTATTGCGTCGCGGTCTTGCTACAACCATTAAAGCGGCGAAGAAGATGGTTGAGAAAGAAGGTACCGAAGTATGGGATATCCTCGATGAAGTTATCCGCGAACATCCGGTCATGCTCAACCGTGCGCCTACACTGCATAGATTAGGTATCCAGGCATTTGAGCCGGTACTGATCGAAGGTAAAGCGATCCAGTTGCATCCGCTGGTATGTACCGCATTCAACGCTGACTTTGACGGCGACCAGATGGCTGTACACGTACCGTTGTCGATCGAAGCGCAGCTGGAAGCACGCACCCTGATGCTGGCGACAAACAACATCCTGTCTCCTGCATCGGGCGACCCTATCATCGTACCTTCTCAGGATATCGTACTGGGCCTGTACTACATGACACGCGAATCAATCAACGTGGCAGGTGAGGGCATGGTCTTCGCTGACGTCGATGAGGTACATCGTGCCTACGATAGCGGCACTGCGCATCTGCAGGCAAAAGTAAAAGCACGCATCAAAGAAGTTGTCTTCAATGAGGCGGGTGAACTGGAAGAGCGTTATTCGATAGTTGATACCACGGTCGGTCGTGCCATCCTGTCTGAGATTATCCCGGCGGGTATCCCGTACGAGCTGGTCAACCAGGATCTTGGCAAGAAAGCTATCTCAAACCTGATCAACTCATGTTACCGCCAGGTCGGCCTGAAGGAGACCGTCATATTTGCTGACCAGCTGATGTACACCGGTTTTAGATATTCGACCCGTTCAGGTATCTCTATCTGTATCAATGATATGGTCATCCCTGAAGAGAAAGCCGCACTGCTGGCAGGCGCTGATGCCGAGGTGAAAGAGATCCAGGAGCAGTATGCTTCCGGCCTGGTCACCAACGGTGAGCGTTATAACAAGGTGGTGGATATCTGGTCGCATGCCAATGAAGCAGTGGCAAAAGCCATGATGGATAAACTCAGCACCGTCGAAGTCGAAGATGCTGAAGGCAATATGGTTACCCAGCCATCGTTCAACAACATCTTCGTGATGGCTGACTCCGGCGCTCGTGGTTCTGCTGCGCAGATTCGTCAGCTGGCTGGTATGCGTGGTCTGATGGCAAAACCGGATGGTTCGATCATCGAGACACCGATTACTGCGAACTTCCGTGAAGGTCTGAACGTACTGCAGTACTTCATCTCGACTCACGGTGCTCGTAAGGGTCTGGCTGATACCGCGTTGAAGACAGCGAACTCTGGTTACCTGACCCGTCGCCTGGTCGACGTAGCACAGGACATGGTCATTCTTAAGAAAGACTGTGAGACTGAAAAAGGCATGCTGGTACAGTCGATCATCGAAGGCGGTGATGTGATCATGCCTTTGAGTGAGCTGGTACTGGGTCGCGTGGTTGCACGTGACGTGGTTAACACGGACGATGAGATATTGATTCCACGCGATACCCTGCTCGATGAGCAATGGGTGGAGCAGCTTGATGAACTTGGTGTCGACGAGATTTTCGTCCGCTCTGTGATCACCTGTGAAAATACACAGGGTGTATGTTCTATGTGTTATGGCCGAGACCTTGCTCGTGGCCACCTGGTCAACCATGGTGAAGCGGTCGGTGTGATCGCTGCACAATCGATTGGTGAGCCGGGTACACAGCTGACCATGCGTACCTTCCACATCGGTGGTGCGGCGAGTCGTTCCGCTGCCGCAAACAGCATCAGCGTGAAGACTTCCGGTAAAGTCCGTCTACATAATATCAAGGTCGTGCCTCAGACCAGTGGTAACCTGGTGGCGGTCTCCCGTTCCGGTGAGCTGGGTGTGACTGATGAGCAGGGTCGCGAGCGCGAGTTGTATAAGATTCCTTATGGTGCGGTCATTTCTATCGAAGAAGGTGGCGATGTAGCAGCCGGACAGGTTGTTGCAACCTGGGATCCGCATACTCACCCGATTATTACCGAGGTGGAGGGTAAGGTTAAATTTACCGATTTTGCCGAAGGTATCAGTGTTCAGAAAGAAACGGATGAGATTACCGGCCTGACTTCAATCGTTATCATCGATCCAAAACAGCGTCCGACAGCGGGTAAGGACATGCGTCCATTGATAACCCTGGTCGATGCCAAGGGTAAAGACCTTAATATCGCAGGTACCGAGCAGCCGGCACGTTACTTCCTGCCATC